>NZ_QUIO01000064.1:0-15491 GCF_003480145.1 Ruminococcus sp. AM42-11
TCTACAGTCGCCTGCAGCCTGCTCATCACATATTCCGTTCTGCCAGCCAAATAAAGTGCATGTCCCAGGGTGTAATCTGTCTTGTAAAGAACCTTCTGGAAGGCATCCGGCCGGAAGTGTCTGCTCCTTCTCCTGATACGGTCAACGGTCCGTTCCTCATAGATGCGTGACCACTTTGTCCTGCTGGCCTGAAACTCCAGGGATGCGGCATCCTCCTTGGATATCCGGCAGTACAATTCCTCGTACCTGCCTGCTGATTCTCGTATCTGTTCTTCATACCAGGAGGTTTTCCCTTCCATCTGCCGTAATTCTTCCTCCATCTGCACCAACTCTCCGACTCTCTGCTGATACTCTCGGATATCTGAAAAGCCTTCCTCATCCAGAATCCGTCCAAGGTTCCATCCCTATATTCCGGTGCGGTCAGTTCGTTCAGGATAAAAAATGTCTGTTTCTGCTGGATGCATACGCATTCTTTTGGATTCTTCATATGTGATGTCTCCTTTTCAACATGGATTTTGTCAGGCAGGTCTGTTCACAGTCTGCCTGCTGTTTGATATGTGTTTATACTCGTATCTGCACTGGTTACTTAATCAGTACAGCCATCTCTCAGGCATCTGCACTCCACTTTTCACATTCCTCTATCAGTACATCTGCCATCCGTTTTAATTCCTTTTCAACGCTCTCTTTTACATTTCCAATCATTCCTGCCTCATCAGGATACTTTACCATCAAACGGTCCAGTACATTCACGAATGCAGTAATAGAATCCTTCACGGCTTCCAGTTCCTTTCCGCACTTCGTTGTAACCAGCTTCCAGTATTCCTGCCGAAGCTCTTCCCCGGTTATCGGCTGTGGCAATAGAAAGGTCTTTGTAAAGTTCAAAATGCGTTCAAGCGAAAGGTTTTTTTCTGCCTCTTCCTGCATCTGCTTTGCCTTTTCATAAAAGGCCTGGTATGTGGAAACCAGGTTCTGATATCCCTTTTCAATTTCCTTTCCAGACTTCATATCTGAAACTGTACCAAAGATTTCTTTTAACTCTCTCATGTTGTATCTCTCCTTATCTTCATTGTGTTTTTTATCCTGGCAGGATGCTTATGCATCCTGCCCTGAACGGTTCAGCGGAATATCCGTCAGTACCTCGCTCCAGCTTGCACCGCAGAAGGTTATTCCCCAGATATAGGCATTAAGTACATCATTGTAAAACACGATTTCTTCCTCGGATTCTTCCATCAGGATATTGGCTGCCTTCTCAGATATCAGATAATACTGGTGGATATCCCGCACCTCGTAATCTTCCAGACTTTCAATATCTGCTTCCCATTCCGTAATCTTGTCTTCCTGGTTTTCACCTGCATCCTCAATAAGTTCTTCCAGTTCCTTGATTCTCGCCTGTGCTTCCCTGTCGGTATAGTAATTGCCAGCGCAGTCATAGTGGATATGTAAAGAACCATTGACCACTTCCCAGGTTCCAATCCTGTGTTTCATTGTCTGTTTAAAGATTCCATCTGCGGAAACTCCCTGGATTACCTGGCCAAGTGCCTCCATATCAACACGGTTCTTTTCAATCCCGTATCCGCTTACCTCTGCTCCGTAATATGTATTTGACATATTCTGTCCTCCTTAAATTTATTTGTGATTATGTATCTGTTTGAATCATGCTGCCTCGTTTCCCCGTCAGGCTGCTTACGCAGCCCGCTTCGGGGGCAAAGGAATATTGGTCAGTTCGCCTGCCCATGGGGTTCCAAAAACGGTCACACACCAGACATACATGTCTAAGTCTTCGTTATAAAGAACGATTTCATCCGTATCCTTTATCAGGATGTGTGCTCCATAATCAGAAATGATGTAGTACTGGTAAATATCTCTTGGGTCATCGTCTTCAAGACTCTCAATATCCGCCTTCCAGGCTTCCAGTTCTTCCGGGTCAGTGTCCTCATCGGCATCCTCCACCAGTTCTGTCAGTTCCTTGATTCGGGCCGCTGCTTCCTCATCTGAATACTGGTTGTTTTCACAGTCGTAGTGCCAATTCAGGGTGCCATTCTCCACTTCCCAATGTCCCAGGCCTTCTTCTTCTGTCCTCCTTACAATATTCAGGTTCAGAACCCCGCCGACCGCCTCTCCGAGTGCCCGCATATCTACAAACCCCATTTTTACACCATAAGAGCTAACTTCACTGCAACGATAGTATCTTTTATCTTCCATATTCATCTTCTCCTTTGATTGTTGAATTTGTGATTTCCATATTCAGTTGTCAATGTTGTGTGACGCCATACCGTCTTTTAAACCGGGATGCTGCTGCAGACCAGACGCCAGCTGGTTCCGCAGTGGCAGACACCCAGGACATATACATCCAGTTCTTCGTTGTAATAGACCAGTTCATTGGATTCATCCATCAGGATTCTGGCGCCTTCCTCTGTTATCTGGAAGTAATCACACACCCCTCTGACTTCACCATGTGTGGTCAGCAGTTCAATGTCTGCTTTCCATCTGGAAGTGTCCTGTCCTTTGCTGCCGGCAACCATGGCTTCCAGTTCCTGTACTCTTTCCCAGGCCATTTCGGAATCATAGACATTGCCGTCAGTATCGTAGAAATACATATCATCCCCGTTTACCAGCTCCCAGTCCCCTTCCTCTGAAGCGTAGATGTCATAAGGCTCTGCCCCCGTCACCTCCGCAACAGTGTAATAATCAATGAAGCCGGATTCCACAGCGAGAGGGCTGAGGGGATATCCGTGCCAGGTATTTAATTTTCGTCTCATTCAAAGACCTCCTTTTTCTCTTTTCTATCCTATAGATGACGAAATTTTGGAGGGCCGATGAATTTTTGCGAATTATTCCAGACCAGTACGGATAAGCCAAGGCATAAAAGAACCTGCAGATTTCACGGCAAGGCTTCCGTATCTGACTGATGCAAAGGTCCGGGTGTCATCCACAGGCTAAAAAAAGGAGCGAATCAGCTTCGCTCCTTTTGGTAGAACATCTTACATATGAAAAACTCCATAACGGACAGGGTTTCCGGGCTGCCGCAGGATTTACGGCGTCTGTGACACGGTAAACAAGGGGGATGCTGGCTCTATGGAAGATAGATAATCCCTGGCTTTCCCTGGTTACTGGCGGCATACGCCGATGTTTATTTCTTCCTATTGGAAAGTTATCTGCCTGGTACAGGAAAACAGACTATGGCTGTCGATACTGCATCGGTTCAAAGATAGTGTGCTGGCCTGTCCAAGGTCTTTTCCTGTATAAGCCCGTATCCTTCCCAAGCCAATACACACTTGCAGGAATGAGACAGTCCCACCCTGTAGATTATGGCGACATACGCCGATATCCGTTTCTCCCAACCGCAGTGTTGTGTTTCCTGGTACAGAAAAAACCTCTGCGGCTGTGATACCTTACCGGTTTCCCCGATAACATAGCGGCTGCGGAATGCTTTTTCCATACCAGGCCTCATATCCTACCGACAGTGATACCTTACCTTTAAAGGAAACACCCGCCCCACACTGCCCCGGCAGTGCCCTATACCATTGGGGCAGACATATCCTATGATTTATACTATATATAGTAGTATTTATCCAATATAATATATTATATATAGTAGTATTTGTATTATTATATATCTACTGCCCCAATGCCCCAGATACAAAACACGTCTATAGGAAGAACTTGTAATAAAAAAAATAAATTTTTCTCCATTATTATTTTCTTCCTATACAAATGACCCTTTTCCTGAAAAAAATCCGGGGCTTTGGGGCTGACTCCCGCAAATCCGCTATTTTACGGCATTTTCCAGTACCCTTATCCTCATCTTTGCCCCACTGCGCCCCGTCCTCTTGGCAAAAAAAGGCGCCTCAGCCTGCTCTGCTGAAGCGCCCTGCCCCTTATTCTTCATCAAATGGGATGTCATCCTGTCTGGGAAGCCTGAATTTTATTGCCCTGAGCCGTGTTACTACATTTTCCTTCTTCTCATTTAAATTACTGTAATGCTTAAACGGCACTTTTTTGTCCGGCCTGTCTTTGTCTGGATATAACAGCCCTTCCCGTTTCAGATACGCAAGGAACATATTTACGCTGGCATTACATTCCCTCGCCATCTCTGTCAGGTTCTTTTTGAAAATGGCCACGGTCGTTGGTGCATACTCTATTGTCTGTCCATCAGGCCCTGTTTCTTTTACCATAGCCTCTTTTTCATCTGTCTTTTCATACTTGCCCCAAATCTCACCACAGAGCAGTGCTTCCGGTGCTAATCCCTCAAACCGGTTGGGATTGCTGTAAACCTTATCAATCACTGCCTGGTACATTCTGGCTTCCTGTTTCACCATACTGCTGTCTGCCATATACTCGATAGCCTCATCCAGGCTGATTTTCCTGTTATCCTTAAAGATTTCCTCTGCTGCAATCTCATCTGCCACCAGGAGGATTGCTGCAATGTCAATCTGCTTGTTTGTCTTATCCACACCTAATTCCTTCATTCTTGCTTCCAATTCCCTTGCCTTTTCCGATACCTTTGCTTTTAATCCCTTCGCCTTTAACTTGTTCAGGATTCCGACGAACTCAACTCCAAGGTGTCCGTAATTGTCATTAAATGTCTCCATAATCTCATCTATTTCTGCTTTGCTGACCGGGCACTCCGCATCCGTCGGAACTTCATACAGTCTGTTGATGACTCCACCACCAGCCCCGGTTCTGGCTGCAATCTCACCGATTGACTGCTCCGCTGTAATAAACACATCTAGATTGTAACTGGCGGTCTCCCTTATGGAAAGGTTCTTGGTTGCCCTTCCTTTTCCGATTCCCCCCGCCAGCAGCATAATGCTCTTATTAAATCTTCTTTTGTCTTCCTCACTCTGTAATTTGTTGTAATCATCCACAATCAGGGGAAGGCAATTCATAATGCCGGCCACAGTCTCCAGGTTTGTAGGTGTATTATCTGCACCACGGACAAATCCCTTGTTCATATGGAAATCTCCCCAGAGTGTTGCAATGATAGCCTGTACCAGTGACTTTCCTGAGCCAGTCGGGGCGTAAAGGTTAAAAACAAATCCATTGGCATCCGTCATCATAATAATGGGAGCCGCCAGCGTTGCGGCAATCGCAAAATTGAATCCCTTGAAAAGGTTTTTCTTCCTTAATTCCACAAACCCCTGTCTGCTTTTTTCTGCATCCCCGTGAGGGGTCAGTGCCTCCATCATTTTCGGGAATTCATTTTCCTTTTCAAAGATGAAATCTTTGGAAGCATATGGAAGAACCAGCTTTCCATTCTTATACAGGGCCAGTTTTGCGGAGGACTGGACCCTTGGGATTGCTCCCCGAGTGGAGGATTCCTTCAGCATAGATGACATCGCATTGGTAAAGGGCCTGACCCGCTCAGAGTTGACATCTACGCCATACTCAGCCAGGGCTATTGCCCTGTTCTGGTTTACCAGTTCTCCCCGCTCAACAACTCTATGTCTCCATCCATCTTCACTGTCATAGGCCAGTTCTACCCGTACAATCCCATCTCCGCCATCCATCGGTGCCAGAAGACGGTTTATCATTGCCGCCCTGCCGCAGGCTTCCACTTTTCTGATTGTACTGCCTCTCTCTTCCAGTTTATAGATACCCTCATCGTTATTGGCTATCCAGCCCTCTCCCATGTACTTGTTTCCTGTACACCATTCCGGCAGTTCTGTATACTGGGTCATATTCCCATTTTCTTTCTGCCGCCTTTTTTCTTCCTCTGCCGCATCTCTCAGGGCCTGGCTCTGTGCTCTTTTCGCCTGTTCATATTCCAGCTTCATCCTCTTTTTATATGCTGAGGCTTTGGACTTAAACAGTTTCAGCAGGTCTGTCTTTCCAATCTCTTTCGCTTTCTCGCTGAGCAGATATTCCACCGTGGGAATATCGCACCGTGCAACCACCCCGCCTGCGATATCCTCGTACAGACCCCCATACACTTTGGCGTACATTTTTTCGGCAAAGAAATCTTCCCTGCTGTTGATACAGGATACATCCTTTTTTTCCAGGCTGGAATAATCCTTGTCCTGCTGTTCCTGCCGTGCCGTCTTTCCGGCGGCTGCGGCCTGTCCTTTCTGCAGGATATCCAGCATAAGGGTCCGCATCTCTGGCGTCATCTGGTCCAGCATGGTTGCCATATCTATGTTTAAACTTTCACTCATATCTTTATCCTCCTGTATTTTTTATGTGATACCATCAATATGTAAAATAGTCTTGCTGATGGTTCTTTTTTTGAGTTGGTTTCATCATACACTATGCGCTACTTTGTGTCAACTATGTTTTGTATGTTGTGTCGGCTTTAATAATCATTTTATTTTTTCTTGTTTTCATTATCTTTTTCAGCACAACTACTTTGTGTGTTTATCATTTTTATTGATTTAATCATCATCATGTGCTACAATAAACTCACCAAACAAAGAGCACTATGAAAGGAACAAAAATTTATGGAGAATACCTATTCATGGACCTGCGAAAATGAAATCGGAACAACCATCCCTCAGTACGCAAACAGCCAGGGCATTACCTATGAAGCGGCAAGACGCCAGGTCGTTAAATACCTGGATAATGAACTTCAGGGACATATCCGGGTCAGAAATAAAACAAAATATCTGGATGACTTTGCTATAGAATTCCTCAACGAACATCGGAGACCGCAGGCACAGTGGAGCAATCCCGATATGACAGAATATATTAAAAGCCTGCTACACTGTGCTACTGCCGAGCCTTCCGATAAATCTTCTGACATTCCCCTGCACTTTATTCCCTTTAAGGAATTTACTGCAAAAAGTCAGGCCTCCCAAGAAGCACCACAGGAAACTTCGGAAGCACCACAGGCGCAGCCACTAAATGCCTCTTCCAATCACCAGATTCTTACTTTGCAGGCCGAGAATGAACTTCTCAAAAAGCAGCTTACTGATATGCAGGCTGCATACAACAAACTCCTGGTTGAAACCAGCAATCTGAATGCCAAAATCTATTATGCGGAAAAAAATGCAGAGAACGCAGAGAAAAATTCCAAGCGCTGGTACAATCTTGCCCTGGAATGTATCAGGACCTTCAACCAGCAGCAGTCCCAGGATTTCAATGCTGCGGCATCTGACACCACAGACAGGAATCCCTCTGAGGATTGACTGTTCCTGTCAAGGCAAGGACAGATACCCACCACCAGGATATCCCCATACCCACCACCAGGATATTCCCATACCCACCACCAGGATATCCCCGGGAACCACCACCATATATCTTGCAGACCATCCATTTTCCTGGATTTCACCTCTATAACGGCCAAAATCCCCTGTCAGAGCCCATAAAAAGGCTAATTTTTACTATATTATTAGTATATAAATACATTCTATAGTATATTTTTGAGAGTCTTAGAAAAAGGAAGGGCGCAATAACTCACCACCAATTTGGTGGTTGTCAGCACCACGCTGTGTTGTCTTCCTTTGCCGCTCATGCGTCACCCCAGAACCGTTTGAAAAGAGGAAAAGATTAGGAAGCGTCTTTGCAGACAGTATGTAGAATTTCACCAGATAAGATGCAGCAGAATTACCAATTTCCCGCATTTTGGTATATTGATTTCCAGATTTGCATATGCTATAATGCCATTAGGCAAAAGAGAGAATACGTCCATGAGGACAAAAAAGAGTGAAGCCCCCAGTACCGGTAATACTGAGGGCTTCTTCTTGTTTATTTATAGTAGACAAGAAACTACTAGGCTAGTGTTGTCCTATTTGTCTCCATCTAACCATTTGATGATGTAGTGGCAAACTACACCAGCCGCACAGGAGACTAAAAAAGAGAGAATACTTTCCATGAAAACCACCTCCTCCCGTTGCCGGGTCTCGGTTGGACAACATTGTTATTGTACCATAGGCCGGATGCAAAAGGAATACTTGATTTACACGTTTGCATGTTCTACAATAAACAACGAGGTGGCAAATCACATCTGCTGCGCCAGCAGTAAAAGGTAATTGCGATTCATAACCAAGAACGAAGCCCCGATTGTATGGCCGTACAATCAGGGGCTTCTTCCTGTTCTAGTCCTTCTTTTTTCTCTCTTCTCCTCTTCCAATATCCGCAAAAAAATTTCAACCAATCCCATTTTTCTCATATTAACAGTACAGAACAAATAGAGTTATCTTTCTGACCTGACACAGGCTATTTTACATTGCAAATCCCGTCAAGGCTAAATGGAACGTGCCATCCGGCCCGGCCCTGACTGGCTTTCCAATGAAAAATCCTTGTCATCCAAGCCAGAAAAAGGAGCAGTGGAGGCTTCCACCTCTGAACCATCTATTTTCCAGTTCTGTCAATACAAAAAATATGGAGGAAATATATGAAAAATAAAGAAACCCCAAAAGACAGACAGGAAGTCTTAAAGGCCCTGACCGAGCAGCTGGAAAAATCCATCCAGGATTTTATGGAAAGTGAAAAATACAAAGCCTTCCTTTCCAGTATGGCAAAATTCCACCATTATTCCCTTAACAACCAGATTCTGATTGCTGTACAGAAACCGGACAGTACCCTCTGTGCCAGTTATACTACCTGGCAGAAACAGAACAGATATGTGAAAAAGGGGGAAAAAGGAATCCAGATTATCTGCCCCGCCCCATACAAAAAGGAGTATCTGAAAGATGTGATTGACAAGACCACAGGCAAGCCGGAATTGTTACCGGACGGCAAAGCCAAGCAGGAAATCGTACAGAAGGTGATTCCATTTTTCAAGGTCGGTTACGTTTACGATATCTCGCAGACAGAGGGCCAGCCCCTCCCGGAAGTTACGCACAGGCTGAAAGGAGACCTGGACAGTGACCTAAAAAGGCTCAAAGAAGCCCTCTTGGAAGTCAGCCCAGTGCCAGTTGCTTTTCAGCCGGTAGAAGGCTCTGCCAATGGATTTTACAGTCCAGCTGCGGGTGAAATCGTAGTGGACAGCACACTTTCCGAAAAGCAGTCTTTAAAGACCCTCATCCACGAAACTGCACACGCCCTTTTACATAATCCCGAAGCCTCCAGTTCCCAATCTACCCGTGAAACAAAAGAGGTGGAAGCGGAATCCGTTGCATATGTGGTATGCCAGTACTTTGGCCTTGATACTTCCGACTATTCATTTGGATATATTGCAGGCTGGTCCAGTGGAAAAGGAACACCGGAATTGAAGGCAAGCCTGGAAAATATCCGTAATACCTCCAATGAAATCATTTCAAATGTGGAGCAAATCCTGACAAAAGAAGAAACTCTGGAACAGACTGTCTCCCAGATTCTTCCAGAGGTTCACAGAGGGAGGTGTATGTAAATGGATGAGATAGAGAAAAGACTGGCTGAATTAGAAGAATTAAAGAAAAAGCAGGCCCTGCACCGACAGCAGCTGGAAGAAAACCGGAACCGTGCCCTTGCAAAAAAGAAACAAACTAAACACCTGGTCACACTTGGCCAGATGGTGTCTGCGTACCTGCCGGATGCTGAAAACCTGTCTGAGGAAGAAATCTGCAAAATTTTAAAAGAACGGCTGAAAAACTAAATCTATGTCTGACTTTTTAGGTATGATATCTTCCAATCTGTCCTTCCTGGTAGTACAATATGTTTAAATATAATTCGTTCACAGGAGGACAGATGCTATGAAAAAGAAACATATTCTAACCAAAATACTGCTTTGCTTTCTGATGGCTGTACTGTTCATACCTTCCATCAGCCAAACAGCAAACGCAGCTGTTAACAAAAAACAGCCAACAAAAGCCACTCTAACGAGTGCAAAAGCAACATCCTACAACAAGGTCAGCCTCAAATGGAAGAAATCCAAAAATATCACTTCTTACGCAGTGTATTACAAGGCTTCCAATTCCAAGAAATGGGTCAAGATTGCAAATGTGAGTTCCAAGAAGACCGGCTACACTCACAAATCTTCCAAGAAATATCCGTTAAAACAGGGTAAGACCTATCAGTACCGCATCCGTGGATATAACAAGAACGCGAAAGGTAGTAAGAAATGGGGTAAGTATTCTTCCACTAAGAAAGTGAAGATTCCGAAGAAGGCGGCTGCAAAACCAACAGAGGCCCCGAAGCCGACAGTGAAGCCAACAGAAGCACCGAAGCCGACAACAGCTCCAAAGCCAACGACGGCTCCGAAGCCAACGGCTACACCGATTCCAAAGCCTACGGCAATACCGAAGCCGACTGCGATTCCAAAGCCAACGGCAATTCCACAGCCGACAAAGCCGGTTCAACCAGCAAAACCGACTGCTACACCGATTCCGAAGCCTACTGAAGCACCAAAGCCGACAGCTATTCCACAGCCAACAAAGGCTCTGCAGCCAACGGCTACACCTAGACCGACAGCAACTCCGGCTCCGACAGCTACACCAAAACCGGTTAAGGTTTCAGGCATTACATTAAGCAAGACATCTTTAACCATGACTGCAAACGGTCAGACGGCAAGCCTTACTGCAACAGTAAATCCAGATAATGCAGCAAATAAAAATATCACATGGAGCAGTTCAGATTCAAGTGTTGTTACTGTAGTAAATGGAACTGTTACAGCAGTTGCAAATGGAACGGCTGATATTACCGCTACTGCTGCTGATGGCAGTGGAGTGAGCGCGAAGTGTAATGTGACGGTGAGGGTGCCGAATAATGTAAGGAATATTACGCTAGAGGGTGGAAAATCTATTGATATTGGTCCTGACAGGGATGATATTAATTCAATTGATTTTAGTAAAGTCACATTTAATATTCAGAATAACAATGGCTCATTAGATGTGCTTGGATTTTCATCAAACTTATATTCAGCATCTGTTTGCGTACGAGCATTAAAAGTTGGAAACACAACTATTATAGCCAAATACAACGGAAATGTGCTATTAACATATAATGTAACTGTATCTTCAGATTGGCAGGAATATCTTGAATACGTCACTTGGCGAAAATCAATAGAAAACAAAATTTGGAGTTCCGGAATGTCTGTTGTTAATAAACTCGATGCGGCAAAAAACTTTATCCAGTCTCATTATGGATATCAGAATGGAGCTGGAGCAATCATCAATGTCTATAATGGCGCTGTCTTAGATTGTTACGGCGCTACAGAACTAATGAGTGATTTTGCAAAAGATATTGGATTAAGTATTAAATATGTAAATGCGGTATCCGGACACATATTTGACTATCCAGTAGATGCATTTAGTGAAGGCGGACACGTATATCCAAAGATTCTTATTAATGGAAATTGGGTCAACTACGATGCAACGCCAACACATTCTTAACAATAAAGAGCACTTTCTGCTAAGAAAGTGCTTTCTATTTTATATATATGACAAGAGCACACGCTTTCGCGTGTGCTCTATTTTATTTTTTATTTCCTTTTACGCTTTCTGGTTCTCTTATTTTTTGAGTCATAGATAATAAGTCCAGTTGCAAGAACTGCCATTGTTCCAAAGCCAAAGAAAATGAATTTCCATACACCATCAGCTCCTGTTGTAGGCATTTTGAATGATACATTGTTTGTGACATCAAATGTTGCTTCATAGAAATACCATTTATTCGTATATCCCTCATCAAAGTGTCCCTGGTCTGTGGCCGCAGACATATCTTTTGCCTATTTGTCTGTCATTGTGATTGACATAATTACACATTTTTACCAGGCAAAATACTATCAGATTCTAGTCCTTTTTAGACCAGATATCTTTCTTTCCTTCATCTAGTGTAGTAAAATACAATCAATAAATTCGTTCACAGGAGGACAGATGCTATGAAAAAGAAACATATTCTAACCAAAATACTGCTTTGCTTTCTGATGGCTGTACTGTTCATACCTTCCACCAGCAAACAGCAAACGCAGCTGTTAACAAAAAACAGCCAACAAAAGCCACTCTAACGAGTGCAAAAGCAACATCTTACAACAAGGTCAGCCTTAAATGGAAGAAGTCCAAGAATATCACTTCTTATGCAGTATATTACAAGGCTTCCAATTCCAAGAAATGGGTCAAGATTGCAAATGTGAGTTCCAAGAAGACCGGATACACTCACAAATCTTCCAAGAAATATCCGTTAAAACAGGGTAAGACCTATCAGTACCGCATCCGTGGATATAACAAGAAGGCGAAAGGTAGTAAGAAATGGGGTAAGTATTCTTCCATTAAGAAAGTGAAGATTCCGAAGAAGGCGATTGCAAAACCGACAGAGGCTCCGAATCCGACAGTAAAACCAACGGAAGCACCGAAGCCGACAGCAGCTCCAAAACCAACGGCGGCTCCAAAGCCAACGGCAGCGCCGAAACCAAAGCCTACTGAAGCACCAAAGCCGACAGCTGCTCCACAACCAACAAAGGCTCCGCAGCCAACGGCTACACCAAGACCGACAGCAACTCCGGCTCCGACCGCTACACCAAAACCGGTTAAGGTTCAAGTATCACATTAAGCCAGACATCCTTAACCCTAACTTCAAAAGGCCAGACCGCAAGTCTTACTGCAACAGTAACTCCAGATAATGCAGCAAATAAAAATATCACCTGGAGTAGTTCAGATTCAAGTATTGTTACTGTAAATGCAAGCGGAACTGTTACAGCAATTGCAAATGGAACGGCTGATATTACTGCTACTGCGGCTGATGGTAGTGGGGTGAGCGCGAAGTGTAGTGTGACGGTGAGAGTGCCAAATAATGTAAGGAATATTACGTTAGAGGGTGGAAAGTCAAAGACTATAGGTCCAGATATCGATGATTTTGATAACGTTGATTTTAAACAGGTAACATTTGACATAAAGAACGATAATAAAAGTATTGAAATTGCAGGATTTAATGCAACTGAATATGCAGCTGGAGTAACAATTGAAGGATTAAGAGCAGGATATGCTGTTATAATTGCAAAATACAATGGAACAGTGTTATTGACTTATAACGTAACAATCACATCGGACTGGCAGGAATATCTTGGATATGTCTCCTGGCGCCATACTGTTGAATCAAGAATCTGGACAGATGGGATGTCATTAAAAGACAAGATGGATGCAGCAAGGGACTTTATTAAAACAAATTATGATTATAAGAATGGTTCCGGCGCAGCAGTATATGTCTATAATGACAAGACTCTTGATTGCCATTCTGCAACTGAGATAATGGGTGATTTTGCAAAGGACGCAGGCGCAAATGTTAAATACAGTAACACCACGACAGGTTTGCATTATGACTATTTTGCAGATTCTAAGGCAGGAAGACATACCTTTAATGTTATCTTTATTGATGGAGCGTGGGCTCCATATGACGCTTCACCATTACCGTAAACAGATGTAAAATAAGAGTTCAAATCGAGCTCTTATTTTTTTACCTTGGATATCTTCCAATCTGTCCTTTCTGGTAGTACAATATGTTTAAATATAATTTGTTCACAGGTGGACAGATGCTATGAAAAAGAAACATATTCTAACCAAAATACTGCTTTGCTTTCTGATGGCTGTACTGTTCATACCTTCCACCAGCCAAACAGCAAACGCGGCTGTTAATAAAAAACAGCCGACAAAAGCCACTCTAACCAGTGCAAAAGCAACATCTTACAACAAGGTCAGCCTTAAATGGAAGAAGTCCAAAAATATCACATCTTATGCGGTATATTACAAGGCTTCCAATTCCAAGAAATGGGTCAAGATTGCAAATGTGAGTTCCAAGAAGACCGGATATACTCACAAGTCTTCCAAGAAGTATCCGTTAAAACAGGGCAAGACCTATCAGTATCGTATCCGTGGATACAACAAGAAGGCGAAAGGCAATAAGAAATGGGGCAAGTACTCTTCCACTAAGAAAGTGAAGATTCCGAAGAAGGCGATTGCAAAACCGACAGAGGCTCCGAAGCCAACAGCAAAGCCAACGGAAGCACCAAAGCCAATAGTGACTCCGAATCCAACGGCTATACCAAAACCAACAGCAGCTCCGAAACCAACTGTCACACCGATTCCAAAGCCTACGGCAATCCCGAAACCGACGGCGATTCCGCAGCCGACGAAACCGGCCCAGCCAGCAAAACCGATTGCTACACCGACTCCGAAACCGACGGCGATTCCAAAGCTACTGAAGCACCAAAGCCGACAGCTACTCCACAGCCGACAAAGGCTCCGCAGCCAACGGCTACACCGAAGCCAACGGCTACACCTAGACCGACAGCAACTCCGGCTCCGACAGCTACACCAAAACCGGTTAAGGTTTCAAGCATTACATTAAGCCAGACATCTTTAAACATGACTTCAAAAGGTCAGACTGCAAGCCTTACCGCAACAGTAAACCCAGGAAATGCAGAAAATAGAAGTGTCACCTGGAGCAGTTCAAATTCAAGTGTTGCTACTGTAAGCGCAAACGGAACTGTTACAGCAGTCGCAAATGGAACGGCTGATATTACGGTTACTGCTGCTGATGGAAGTGGAGTGAGTGCGAAGTGTAGTGTTACGGTGAAGGTGCCGAATAATATAAAGACCATGACGTTGACTGGTGGAAAATCAACAAGTTGTTATCTTGCGCCTGAAGATGTAAGCTCAAATACAGATTTAACAAAAGTAACAATGGAAATCACTGGAGACAAATCATTAATTGTAATTGCAGGACAGGGGTACGATAAAGGTTCGTGGTGTGCATATATTGACTTTACGGCCGCCAGAGCTGGAAACCTCATAATTACTGCAAAATATAATGGAAAAATCATTAAGCAATGGAATATCACTATCACTTCCGATTGGCAGGAATATCTCGGCTACTATTCTTGGCGAAAATCTGTAGAGAACCAGATTTGGACCAATGACATGGAATTAAAAGACAAGTTGGATGCTGCACAAAATTATATTAAAACACATTTTAAATACAAAAACGGTGCACCACAATATGTATACGCATATTCAGAAGGAATTGCAGATTGCTTTACTGCAAGTCATTTCTTTGGAGATTTTGCCAAAGATGCTGGTGCTCAGGTAAAATATGTAAGCACCCATACTGGTAATATGTATGATTATATCGCATATGCTATCAGTGACGGCGGACATGTATTTAACCGTGTTCTGTTAAATGGACAATGGGTAAATTATGACGCACAGCCACCGTTATCATAACACAGCATCAATTAAATAAATATCTCGGCATATAAAAACACACCACCATCACGTCTGTATATCTTATGCAGAATACTGATATTCCGAACGAAGTATATTCATCCCCCTTACACCTCTCGCAATCGCGCAGGGTGTAAGGGGGATATCTGTTTAAGCGGTCATCCATACATTCTTCTTACGTATTTTGAACTGGCCCCTCGTGGATATCCTGGGAATGTCTTACAACTTACACGACTTACAGCGTATAAGGAAGCCGCCGTATAAATATTGCGATAAAAAATGATTCGTATATTTTTTTTCCGGGGGAGCTATAGAAAGGGGGTATTTTTTGTGGTAAGTTGTAAAGAAAGTAGTAAGAAATACGTATTTATTATATATACTATACAATTTATTCTTATATATCTATATAATATCACACATATT
>NZ_QUIO01000065.1:0-14820 GCF_003480145.1 Ruminococcus sp. AM42-11
CCTTGGCAGTCTCAGCAACGAATTTCAGTCTCAGCAACGAATTTCGCATCCATCTCTTTATCTCCTGTTACAAAAGGAACATTCATAAGAGAACGGTCTTTCGGAACAACGGTGCCATGGAAAAGCTTGCTGGAATCAAGGAAATCGTAAAGGATCTTTGCTTTCTCCTCGTTGCGTTTCTTCATCTCTTCCAGACCGCCCATTTTCTTCAGCCATTTGAAAACTTTACCGCATACGTAGATGCAATATGCATTCGGTGTATTATAAAGGGAACCAGCGTCTGCATGTGTCTTATAGGTAAGCATGGTAGGTGTTCCCGGGAGAACATCTTCTGTGATCAGATCCTCGCGGATAATGGCGATTACCATACCTGCAGGTCCGATGTTCTTCTGAACGCCGCCATAGATAATACCATATTTGCTTACATCAACCGGCTCGGAAAGGAAACAGGAGGATACATCTGCCACAAGTGTTTTGCCCTTTGTATTTGGAAGCTCTTTGAACTTGGTTCCATAAATGGTGTTGTTCTCACAGATATAAACATAGTCTGCATCCGGACTGATCGGCAGATCGCTGCAATCCGGAATGTAAGAGAAAGTCTTATCCTCGGAAGAAGCAATCTTGTTTGCTTTTCCGTATTTCTGTGCTTCCTGGTATGCTTTCTTTGCCCACTGACCGGTTACAATGTAGTCAGCCACCTTATTTTTCATAAGGTTCATTGGGATCATGGCAAACTGCTGGGAAGCGCCGCCCTGAAGGAAAAGTACCTTATAGTTGTCCGGAATATTCATCAGCTCACGAAGATCCTTCTCAGCTGTGTCAATGATTTCCTGGAATGCAGCACTTCTGTGGCTCATTTCCATAACGGACATGCCGGTACCATTGTAATCCATCATTTCATCTGCGACTTCTTTCAACACCTCTTCCGGAAGGACCGCCGGTCCTGCGGAAAAATTGTACACTCTGCTCATTTCTTCACATCCTCCTCATCAAATACCTCGTCTAAACTTGCTCCTGCAGGAACCATAGGATATACGCTTAAATCCTGGTCGATCCAGCAATCGAGAACTACCGGACCCTCTGATGAAAGCGCCATCTTAAGTGCAGGCTCTACTTCTTCCATCTTCGTAACGCGGATTGCTTTTGCTCCCATTGCTTCAGAAACTTTCACGAAGTCCACACCATCATTTAAGATGGTCTGAGAATATCTTTGTTCATAGAACAGAGTCTGCCACTGACGTACCATTCCCAGAACATGATTGTTCAGAATGATCTGGACAAGAGGTTTGCCGCAGCGAACTGCCGTGGCGATCTCGTTCATGTTCATACGGAAACAGCCGTCTCCTGCTATATTTACCACGGTTTTGTCCGGGCAGCCCATCTTTGCACCGATTGCTGCGCCAAGGCCGTAACCCATGGTGCCAAGCCCTCCTGATGTCAGGAAGGTTCTCGGCTCCTTAAATTTGAAATACTGGGCAGCCCACATCTGGTGCTGTCCTACATCTGTGGAAACGATTGCATCTCCACCAGTCAGTTCATAAAGCTTCTGGATCACGTAGGGTCCGGTAAGCTGGGAATGATCGTAATTCAACGGATACTTAGCTTTCATATCCTGAATATGCTGTACCCATTCATCATGGCGCTTCTCCGGGATTTTCACAAGGAGAAGCTTCAGCACTTCCTTCAGATCTCCGATCACGGAAGCATCAACTGCAATATTCTTGTTGATCTCCGCTGCATCTACATCGATCTGCAGGATCTTTGCCTTCGGCGCGAAGGTCTTTGTATCTCCTGTCACACGGTCGCTGAAGCGTGCACCAAGAGTGATCAGAAGATCACACTCGCACATTGCGTAGTTGGAAGTTTTGGTTCCATGCATTCCAACCGGACCTGTGTAAAGCTCATCCTCTCCGGAAAAAGCCCCTTTTCCCATAAGGCTGTCGCAGACCGGAGCCTGGATCTTGTGGGCAAGTGCACGGACTTCTTCAGATGCATCTGCGATCACAGCACCGCCGCCAACAAAAATAAATGGCTTTTTCGCTGCTGCGATCATCTGGGCTGCTGTATCCACATCCTTCGGACGGATGGTGTCAACCTTCGGCTCTACGGCTGTGATGGTGTGACGGATATATTCACATTTTGCTGCGGTTACGTCCTTTGGCACATCTACGAGTACCGGACCAGGACGACCGCTTTTGGCGATGATAAAAGCTTTGCGGATGGTGTCTGCAAGCTTTGTTACATCTTTGACAATATAGCTGTGTTTTGTCACAGGCATTACAATGCCTGCGATATCAACTTCCTGGAAGGAATCTTTTCCAAGAAGGGCAGTTCCAACATTACAGGTAATTGCTACCACAGGAACAGAGTCCATACACGCGGTGGCAATTCCGGTTACCAGGTTGGTTGCACCTGGGCCGGAAGTTGCCAGACACACTCCGACCTTTCCTGTCGCACGGGCGTAACCGTCTGCCGCGTGGGAAGCTCCCTGCTCATGGGAAGTAAGTACATGTTTAATTTTATCACTGTATCGGTAAAGGGCGTCATAAACGTTCAGAATAGCTCCGCCTGGATATCCGAAAACGGTATCCACGCTTTGCTCCAGCAAACATTCTATGATGATCTCCGCTCCTGTAAGCTGCAATTTCATTTCCTCCTGGTATATTATACTGTAAAAATCCCGGACATTTGCTATGAAAGAACCATACTTTCATGAACCATAATTCCATTCACATGTCCGGATAAGAATCTTATTATTTTGCTTTCGGAACCTCGAGGATCGCACCGCGGTTTCCGGAAGTAACCATTGCTGCATATCTTGCCAGGTATCCGGTTGTAACCTTCGGCTCTCTCGGCTGCCATTTTGCTTTTCTTGCTGCAAGCTCTTCATCAGAAACCTTCAGTTCCAGCTTCAGTTCCGGAATATTGATGCTGATGATATCCCCTTCCTCAACAAGGGCGATGGGACCGCCTACTGCTGCCTCTGGTGAAACATGTCCGATGGAAGCGCCTCTGGATGCACCACTGAAACGTCCATCTGTAATAAGGGCTACAGAAGAACCAAGTCCCATACCTGCGATTGCAGAGGTAGGATTCAGCATTTCTCTCATTCCAGGACCACCCTTCGGTCCTTCATAACGGATGACAACAACGTCACCTTCTACGATCTTGCCGCCTTTGATTGCTGCGATTGCGTCTTCCTCGCAGTCAAAAACTCTTGCAGGTCCTTCATGAACCATCATCTCCGCAACAACTGCAGAACGTTTTACAACGCTTCCGTCTGGTGCAAGATTGCCCCGAAGTACAGCAAGTCCGCCTGTGGTGCTGTATGGATTATCGATCGGGCGGATTACTTCCGGGTTCAGGTTTACACAGTCCTTGATATTCTCGCCTACTGTTTTTCCGGTTACAGTCATGCATTCTGTGTGAAGGAGTCCCTTCTTATTCAGCTCGTTCATAACTGCGTATACGCCGCCTGCTTCGTTCAGGTCTTCCATGTAAGTCGGGCCTGCCGGTGCAAGGTGGCAGATGTTCGGAGTCTTTGCACTGATTTCATTTGCAAAGCTGATATCGAAATCCCAGCCAATCTCATGTGCAATTGCCGGAAGATGAAGCATACTGTTTGTGGAACAGCCAAGAGCCATATCTACCGTAAGGGCATTCAGAAGTGCCTCTTTTGTCATAATATCTCTTGGACGGATGTTGTGGCGGTACATTTCCATAACCTGCATTCCTGCATGCTTTGCAAGACGGATACGCTCGGAATATACAGCCGGGATGGTTCCGTTTCCTTTCAGTCCCATACCAAGAACCTCAGTAAGGCAGTTCATACTGTTTGCAGTGTACATACCGGAACAGGAACCGCAGGTCGGACATGTTTTGTTCTCACACTCAGTCAGGCCTTCCTCTGTAAGCTTGCCTGCTGCGTAAGCACCAACAGCCTCAAACATGCTGGAAAGACTTGTCTTGTGTCCGTTTAAGTGACCAGCCAGCATCGGGCCTCCACTTACGAATACGGTAGGAACGTTGATTCTGGCTGCTGCCATCAGAAGTCCCGGCACGTTCTTGTCACAGTTCGGGATCATAACAAGAGCGTCAAACTGGTGAGCCAGTGCCATGGCCTCTGTGGAATCTGCGATCAGGTCTCTTGTTACAAGGGAATATTTCATACCGATATGTCCCATTGCAATACCATCACAGACAGCGATTGCAGGGAACATGACCGGAGTTCCTCCAGCCATTGCCACGCCAAGCTTTACAGCCTGTGCGATTTTATCCAGGTTCATGTGGCCTGGTACAATCTCATTGTAGGAACAAACGATTCCTACTAATGGACGCTCCATTTCTTCTTTTGTCATTCCAAGGGCATTGAACAGGGAACGGTGAGGTGCCTGCTGTGTGCCTGTTTTTACTGCGTCACTTCTCATAACTTGTATCTCCTTTTTGCTTCATAGCCGGGAAAAATGATCCATTTGCTTTTTGTTTATTTCGAATTTTAAATTTCCTTAGCGATCAGGTCACCCATCTCTTTCGTTCCAACCAGAGTGCATCCCTCAGACATAATGTCACCGGTACGGTATCCGGCAGTCAGAACCTTCTGTACAGCAGTCTCAACTGCATTTGCTTCCTCATCCAGATCCAGGGAAAAACGAAGCATCATGGCTGCGGAAAGGATGGTTGCGATCGGGTTGGCCCTATTCTGACCTGCAATATCAGGTGCAGAGCCATGGCTTGGCTCATAAAGACCAAATTTTGTCTCGTTCAGGCTGGCAGAGGAAAGCATTCCGATAGATCCTGTCACCATGCTGGCCTCATCAGAAAGAATATCACCGAACATATTCTCAGTGAGAATAACATCAAACTGCTTGGGATCTCTCACCAGCTGCATTGCGCAGTTGTCAACCAGCATATGCTCAAGAGTAACTTCCGGGTAATCCTTCGCTACCTCTTCTACTACTTTTCTCCAAAGTCTGGAGGAATCCAGAACATTTGCCTTGTCAACGCTTGTTACTTTTTTGCGGCGTTTCATGGCAATGTCAAATGCCTTGATGGCAATTCTGCGAATCTCGTTTTCGTTGTAGGAAAGGGTATCGATGGCTTTCTTTACACCGTTCTCTTCTACTGTTTTTCTTTCGCCAAAATAAAGACCACCTGTAAGCTCTCGTACGATGATCATGTCAAATCCGTCTCCAATGATCTCATCGCGAAGAGGGCATGCTGCACGAAGTTCGTTGTATAAATATGCAGGGCGAAGGTTTGCAAAAAGATTCAGTGCCTTACGAATGGCAAGGAGTCCTGCCTCCGGGCGTTTGGATGGCTCCAGCTTATACCATGGGGATGTCTTGGCATCTCCACCAATAGAGCCCATAAGAACTGCATCAGAAGCTTTCGCTGTAGCGATTGCCTCGTCTGTAAGCGGTACTCCATGTACATCAATGGAAGCTCCGCCTAAAAGTACTTCAGAATAAGAAAAAGTATGTCCATATTTCTCACATATTTTGTCCAGAACTTTTTTTGCTTCTGCAACGATTTCCGGACCGATTCCGTCTCCAGGAATCAGTGAAATGTTGTAATTCATAATAATTTCCTCTCCTTCGTTTCTGAATGCCAGCGGAAAATCACCTCTCGCCTGACACCAATGGATAATTGTTATTATAATAACGCACTTTCTTTAATATTTCAACATGTTAAAGTAAAAAACTGTCAAAAAACTGCCTTTTTCCCATTCTCAAAAAACATTTACGAAGAAAAAAGGCCCCATCCCTTTATGGAATGAAGCCTGTTCTTAGTTTCTGTCATATTCGGATGAATCTGATTATGCAGAAGCCTGCTCTGCTTTCTCAACTTCGGCAATTGCCTGTTTCCTCATAGGGATACGGCAGTTCTTATTGTTACCGAACTCTACGATCACGTCTTCTTCTGTCATGTCAATGATGACACCGTAGAAGCCGCTTGTAGTTACAATACTGTCACCTACAGCCATATCGCTGAGCATCGCCTGTACTCTCTTCTGCTCTTTCTTCTGAGGTCTGATCATCAGAAAATACATAATACCGAAAAGTACAACCAGCCATACGATGGTAAATCCCATACTCATTCCGCTTGATGCGTCCATTTGCTATTCCTCCTGTATCTTACTATCACGCCCTGTCTTTTTCACCAGCGCATTATAGTATATAATACACAAAATAATTTGATTCTTCAAGTATTTTTCCGATTTTTTATATTAATTTCATTTACTATATCTGCTGTTAATTTTTCCCTCTTCAAAACCAGCCAGACGCATTTCTTTATATTCTGCAAAATTGCCCTGATCCAGTGCATCCCGGATTTCCTCCATCAGGTGATTGTAGAAGTAAAGATTGTGAAGCACGCAAAGGCGCATTCCCAGCATTTCTTTCGCTTTCAGAAGGTGGCGGATATAGGCTCTGCTGTAATGCTGACAAGCAGGACACTGACATCCCTCTTCGATTGGAGACGGATCCAATTCATATTTCGCATTAAACATATTCAGCTTGCCGCGATTGGTGTAAACATGTCCATGACGTCCGTTACGGCTTGGATATACACAGTCAAAGAAGTCGATTCCTCTTGCGACTCCTTCCAGAATATTGGCAGGAGTACCTACTCCCATCAGATAGGTAGGTTTGTTCTGCGGAAGGTGAGGCACGACTTCGTCCAAAATATGATACATCTGCTCATGAGTTTCCCCAACTGCAAGACCGCCAACTGCGTAGCCGTCCAGATCCAGTTTGGAAATGGTATCTGCATGTGCAATACGGATATCTGCATAGATAGCTCCCTGATTGATTCCAAAAAGCAGCTGTTCTTTATTCACTGTATCCGGCAGACCATTCAGTCTGGCCATCTCTGCCTTGCAGCGCTCCAGCCATCTGGTAGTGCGGTCTACAGAAGCTTGTACATATTCTCTGCTTGCCACACTGCTTGGACATTCGTCAAATGCCATGGCAATGGTAGAGCCCAGATTAGACTGGATCTGCATACTCTCCTCTGGTCCCATAAAAATCTTATGACCGTCAATATGGGACTGGAAATAAACGCCCTCTTCCTTGATCTTACGAAGTCCTGCCAGGGAAAACACCTGAAAGCCGCCGGAATCAGTGAGAATCGGTCTGTCCCAGACCATAAATTTGTGAAGTCCGCCAAATTCCTTGATCAGCTTGTCTCCTGTTCTTACATGGAGATGATAGGTATTGGAAAGCTCAACCTGGGTTCCGATATCCTTCAGATCCATGGTGGATACTGCACCCTTGATGGCTCCAACAGTTCCCACGTTCATAAACACAGGTGTCTGGATGGTTCCATGTACTGTCTCAAACTGGGCACGCTTGGCACGGCCTTCTGTTTTCATAAGTGTATATTTTGCCATATGTGAATCCTTTCTTTTTTAAGTCTTTATCTTCAAAAAAATTTCCGTTTCTGCAGCCCTGCAAAGACATTTTTCTTTTTACACTTGCAAAAGAGTGTAAAACACAGGCAGAAAACTTCATATATTATAGCCCGAAATAACCGAAAATTCAACACTTGTGCGAAGAATCCTTGTTAAACTTTTACATTGTCATTTAAGCCGGGGTATCGTATAATATTACGGAATATTTGCATTTGAATTTTTCACATATAAATAAGAAGATTTAAGGTTACTGTTCACTGGTAACGTTCCGCGAGGTGTTTTTTGTGAACAAAGTTCACAGAAAACCCGAGAGTTGCGGCGTGAAATCATGCAAAGCATGATTTCTGTGCATCGCGAAGCGTGTTACTGTAAACGAAGTGAACAGTAACGATTTAAGCACATATGCAACAGATGAGGAGGCATATTCTTTACATGAGCAACAAATATACATTAGGAATTGACATTGGTTCCACCACTGTCAAAATTGCAATACTTGATGAAAACGACACCCTGCTTTTCGCAGATTACCAGCGTCATTTCGCCAACATCCAGGAAACCCTGGCAGAGCTTCTGGCGAAAGCTTATGGCAAACTTGGAGAGCTTACCCTTCATCCGGTGATCACAGGCTCCGGCGGACTTACCCTCGCCAACCACCTTGGCGTTCCTTTTGTACAGGAGGTAATTGCGGTATCCACTTCTCTTCAGAAGATTGCGCCCCAGACGGATGTTGCCATCGAGCTTGGCGGCGAGGATGCCAAGATCATCTACTTCGAAGGCGGCAATATTGAACAGCGTATGAATGGTATCTGTGCAGGAGGTACCGGTTCTTTCATTGATCAGATGGCTTCCCTGCTTCAGACAGATGCCACCGGGCTGAATGAATATGCAAAGAATTACAAGGCGCTTTATCCCATCGCAGCCCGCTGCGGTGTATTTGCCAAGACTGACATCCAGCCTTTGATCAACGACGGTGCCACCAAGGAGGATCTTTCCGCTTCCATTTTCCAGGCAGTTGTAAACCAGACCATTTCCGGTCTTGCCTGCGGCAAGCCGATCCGCGGTCATGTTGCATTTCTCGGCGGTCCCCTTCACTTTCTGGATCAGCTGAAAGCTGCCTTTATCCGTACCCTGAAGCTGGATGACGAGCACGCCATCACACCTGAGAATTCCCATCTTTTTGCAGCCATGGGTTCTGCTATGAATGCGAAGGATGAGGTAACCGTTTCCCTTACAGATATGACAAACCGCCTGAAGAACTCCATCAAACTGGATTTCGAGGTGGAACGTATGGAGCCTCTGTTTGCCACGGAGGAAGACTATGAGGCATTTAACAAGCGTCAAAGTGCCTATCAGGTAAAGAAGGGTGACCTTTCCCAGTATCACGGCAACTGCTATCTGGGTATTGATGCAGGTTCCACCACCACCAAGACTGCTCTTGTAGGTGAGGACGGGACCCTGCTTTACTCCTTCTACAGCAATAATAACGGAAGCCCGCTTAAGACAGCCATCCGTTCCATCCAGGAGATCTACAGCATTCTTCCAGAGGATGCCCACATTGCATTTTCCTGTTCCACAGGCTACGGCGAGGCTCTGATGAAGGCCGCTCTTCTGCTGGATGAGGGGGAAGTTGAGACCGTTTCCCATTACTATGCAGCAGCTTTCTTCGACCCGGAGGTTGACTGTATCGTCGATATCGGCGGACAGGATATGAAATGCATCAAGATCCGTAATCAGACCGTAGACAGCGTACAGCTGAACGAGGCATGTTCCTCCGGCTGTGGTTCCTTTATCGAAACCTTTGCCAAGTCTCTGAATTACTCCGTACAGGATTTTGCCAAGGCTGCCCTGTTTGCAGAGCACCCCATTGACCTTGGAACAAGATGTACTGTATTTATGAACTCCAAAGTAAAGCAGGCCCAGAAGGAAGGCGCATCCGTAGCTGATATTTCTGCAGGTCTTGCATACTCTGTTATTAAGAATGCGCTTTACAAGGTTATCAAGGTTTCCGATGCCAAAGAGCTGGGACGTCATATTGTGGTACAGGGTGGAACCTTCTACAACGACGGTGTACTTCGAAGCTTTGAGCGTATAGCAGGCTGTGAAGCTATTCGTCCTGACATTGCCGGTATTATGGGGGCTTTCGGTGCTGCCCTCATTGCCAAGGAGCGCTACCACGCAGAAGGCCGTGAAACCGCCATGCTTTCCATTGACAAGATCAACGAGCTGAAATATACCACCTCCATGGCCAACTGCCACGGATGTACCAATAACTGTCGTCTTACCATCAACAAATTCACTGGCGGGCGTCAGTTCGTAAGCGGTAACCGCTGTGAGCGCGGTATTGGTAAGGAGAAGAATAAGGATCATATCCCCAACCTTTATGAATATAAGTACAAACGGCTTTTCTCCTATCCGCCTCTTTCTCCGGATAAGGCTACCCGGGGAAAAGTTGGTATTCCGCGAGTTTTAAATATGTTTGAGAATTATCCTTTCTGGTATACCTTCTTTACTGAGCTGAAATATCAGGTAGTGCTTTCTCCTACCTCCACCAGAAAGATTTATGAGCTGGGCATTGAATCCATTCCAAGCGAATCCGAGTGCTATCCGGCCAAGCTTGCCCACGGACATGTGACCTGGCTGATCAAAAATGGTGTGAAATTCATTTTCTACCCATGTATCCCTTACGAGCGAAATGAATTTCCGGATGCAGTCAACCATTACAACTGTCCCATCGTTACCTCTTATGCAGAGAATATTAAGAACAATGTGGACGAGCTTCACGATCCGTCCATTACCTTTATGAATCCATTTCTGGCCCTGACCTCTGAGGAGATCATTACCAGGAGACTGACTGAGGTTTTCCCGGATATCCCGGAATCTGAGGTGAAGGAAGCCGCTCACAAGGCATGGGAGGAAATGGCTGCCGTACATAAGGACATTGAGAAAAAAGGTGAGGAGACACTTCAGTACCTGAAGGAGACAGGCCGCCGGGGTATCGTTCTGGCAGGCCGTCCTTACCATATTGACCCTGAGATTCATCATGGTATCCCGGATCTGATCAACAGCTATGGAGTGGCAGTTCTCACGGAGGATTCTGTTTCCCATCTGATACCTGTTGAGCGCCCGATCCGTGTCAATGATCAGTGGATGTACCACTCCAGACTGTATGCAGCAGCAAACTTTGTGAAAACCCGTGATGATCTGGATCTGATCCAGCTGAACTCCTTTGGCTGCGGACTTGACGCAGTCACCACTGATGAGGTTTACGAAATTCTGGATGGCAGCGGCAAGATTTACACCTGCCTAAAAATTGATGAGGTTAACAACCTTGGTGCCGCAAGGATCCGTGTCAGATCTCTTCTTGCAGCCCTCCGTGCAAAGGATGCACAGAAAAGGGAGCGCACCATTAAACCATCTTCTATTGAGAAGGTTTCGTTTACTAAGGAGATGCGCAAGGATTACACCATCCTCTGCCCGCAGATGTCACCGGTGCACTTCTCCTTATTGGAAGCTGCTTTTAATGCAAACGGTTATCATCTGGAGGTGCTTCCAAATGACAACAAGCACGCCGTAGACGTAGGTCTGAAATATGTAAATAATGATGCCTGCTATCCTTCCCTGATCGTTGTGGGACAGATTATGGACGCTCTTTTATCAGGCAAATACGACCTGAACAAGACTGCAGTTATCATGTCCCAGACAGGCGGTGGATGCCGTGCATCCAACTATATTGCTTTTATCCGCCGTGCCCTTAAGAAAGCGGGAATGGAACAGGTTCCGGTTATCTCCCTTAACCTTAGCGGTCTAGAGAGCAACCCTGGATTTAAGCTTACTCTTCCGCTGGTGAAGGCTGTTGTGTATGCCGCTGTGTTTGGTGATATTCTTATGAAATGTATTTACCGCATGCGCCCATATGAACTGGAGAAGGGCATTGTAAACCGCAAGCACAAGATCTGGGAAAAACGTGTGATTGCATTTCTTACCGGCAGCTCATTAAGCCACAGCCAGTTTAAGAAAATGTGCCGGGAAATGGTTCACGATTTCGATACCATCCCGATCAGTGATGAGAAGAAGCCTCGTGTTGGTATTGTAGGTGAGATCCTGGTTAAATTCCTTCCGGCTGCAAACAATCACCTTGCAGAGCTTCTGGAAGCGGAAGGAGCTGAGCCTGTGGTGCCGGATCTGATCGACTTTATGTCCTACTGCTTCTACAATCAGAATTTCAAGGTCGACAATCTTGGATTTAAGAAATCCAAGGCATTCTTTGGAAATATAGGTATTAAGGCAATCGACTGGGTTCGTAAGACTGCAAATGAGGCACTTGCGGAAAGCCGTCATTTCCATCCTACTGCAGATATCCATGATCTGGCGAAGATGGCACGCCCCATTGTTTCTGAGGGTAACCAGACTGGCGAGGGATGGTTCCTGACCGGTGAAATGATGGAGCTGATCCATGATGATGTTCCGAATATTGTTTGTATCCAGCCGTTCGGCTGCCTGCCGAACCACATTGTTGGTAAGGGTGTTATCAAAGAGATCCGCCGTCAGTATCCGAAGGCAAACATTGCAGCCATCGACTACGACCCGGGTGCAAGCGAGGTAAACCAGCTGAACCGAATTAAATTAATGCTTTCTACTGCACAGAAGAATTTGAAGACAGAAGAGGCGAAAAATAACAACTAGCCTCGGTTCGTATTCCGAAAAAATACAAGAAGAAAGCCCTCAGAGTTGCCGCTCTGAGGGCTTTCGTGCTGCATACATTGAACATATCGCTTCTTTCTTGCCGAATGGCATTATAACCTATGCATATCTAAAAGTCAATATATTATAATTTTAATAGCATATTTAAAAACCATGTTCTAAAACGGCAGTTTCCCTGCAATTTTCTTCAGGTAGGCACCGCCTGGCATCATGGCAAACTGCTCATCAGATGGCTTGCTCACTGCCAGATATACAATAAAATAGGCAACCATTCCAAGAACCACTGCGATTCCAAGGCTGATAAAATTGGAATGGATCAGCTTATAAATTCCATAATAGGAAAATCCAGCCACTACAGCCATAGGCACAGATGCCAGAAGTGGATTCAGATAAGCACTTCTCCATGGATTTTTGTACTGCATATACTGTTTCATCGCCCGCTCGTTCAGCAGACACATAACAACCGCATAAATAATCATAGCCACTACAATGGCATATACGCCAAGGTCAGTTGCAAACAGCAGAATTGCCATGGCGATCACATCCACCACCAGGCAATTGCCGCATTGATCATGGGGATATTGGGCTTTCCGATTCCCTGTAGCACACCATTGGAAATATTGGAATTTCCATTGAGGATGATGGTAATGACACCAAGCATCATCAGCTGAGCTGCTGCCCCCTCTGTTCGCGGAAACAAAAGCCTTGTGATCGGGCCGGCAAGAACTGCAAGTCCAACTGCACATGGAATGGAAATAAACATACTGATCCAGGTTGCGCGGTCGATCTTATCTCTGGCACTGTCCATGTCCCTCTTGGCATACTGGGCAGAAACCTCCGGAATCATGGATGTGGGTGCTGTACTTGCAAGCGTAAGGGGAATATTGATCAGGGTCATATAATAGCCATATTCCGCGTAGAGACTTGTAATGGTATCATGGTCAATTCCCTTAAAGCCCTGAATGCCGGAATACATATAACTATTAATAAAGCCGTTTACATTGTAAATAAAAGAGCTGAGGATGATCGGCATTACGATGAGAACGATATTCTTCATAACCTCACCGGTGGCCTCATCACGAGAATGGGTATCCCTTGCCAGTCTCTTTTTGATATTCTTTCGGTTTACCCAATATACAAAAAGCATGAAAAGTAATGCTGATGCAACTCCGGCACCGGTTCCCATAGTAGCTCCGGCAGCCCCCCAGGCATTTCGTACAGATTCCTCTGCCCCGCTGAATCTATTCAACATGACAGTAGACATCAGGATTGCAAAAACCGCTACAAAACACTGTTCCACAATCTGGGACAATGAGGTAGGGAGCATGTTTCGATATGCCTGAAAATAGCCTCGGAAGGTACCAAGAATTCCTGACAGGAAAATAGTTGGCGCCAGCATTTTCAGTGCAAGTCTGGCTCCTGACATAGATTCCGGCACCAGAATGGAAGAACCGAAAAGACAAAAAAGCGCTACTACACCTCCCATTATGATTACATATAAAAGTGCACAGTGAAATACCTTCTGAGCGTCTCTGTAACGTTTAAAAGCCAGCTTTTCTGCCATAATCTTGGATACTGCCTGCGGAATGCTGAAAGAAGCGATCATCAACAGGATAAAGTAAACATTCTGGGCATAATTGAAAAGACCCATACTGTTATTTCCAAGAGTATTGGAAAGCGGACTTTTATAGAGCATTCCGATGATCTTGGAAATCAGCGCTGCGATCATCAGAAATGATGCATTTTTTACAAGTGTATTGTCGTTCTTTTTCCCCATTTCTTATTGTTCCTTTTTGATATTTTCAATCTGCCAGTCAATGGGGGCAAGCCCGTTTTTCTCCAGAAATTCATTGGTCTGGCTGAAATGCCTGCATCCGAAAAATCCTCTTGACGCAGACAGCGGGCTTGGATGTGCAGCTGTGAGTACCAGCTGCTTCGGATTGTTCAGCATTGCTTTTTTCATCTGGGCAGGTCTTCCCCAGAGAAGATATACGATCGGGCGGTCCTGATCATTCAGGGTCTGGATAACCGCATCGGTAAACTGTTCCCAGCCGATTCCTCTGTGTGAAAACGCCTGGTGGGCGCGGACAGTCAGTACTGTGTTCAGAAGAAATACGCCTTGTTTTGCCCATTTTTCCAGGCAGCCGTTGTCAGGAATATAGCAGCCCAGGTCGCTGTGGAGTTCTTTATAAATGTTTACCAGAGACGGGGGAATGTCTATATCTTCTCTTACAGAGAAGCAAAGGCCGTTGGCCTGTCCATCGTTATGATAGGGATCCTGACCCAGAATAACTACTTTTACATCGTTTAACGGGGTGTATTCGAAAGCATTAAACATATCCTGGGGCGGTGGGAATACTTTCGTGGTGCGGTATTCTTCCATTATTGTTTTATATAGTTTGGCATAATATGGCTGATGAAATTCATTCTTCAGCGCGGCCTGCCAGTCTCCTGTTATCTGGCCCATTTTAATTGTCACCTCATCTTTTGTATTTTGCTATTTAGTGTGTTGGTCGTTATCCCGGACGCGATTTTACAATGTATATTCACCGCCGCGCGTCCAGGCGTTCCGGCAAGCTAATGACTAACTACGACTAAGACGCTCAGGAAAGCCTTCGCGCCTAAGTCTCCGTAAGTCATGGATCTCGCCTCCACTAAAACCGCTCCTGAAATGCGCGGCTTGCGAATATACATTGCAAAATCGCTGG
>NZ_QUIO01000066.1:0-12167 GCF_003480145.1 Ruminococcus sp. AM42-11
TGATGAATGGATGAAACTTTATAAAATTGGACGCATTAAGACGAATACAGTCCGAGGATATGTAGACGGCTTTGAAAGAGCAACCGACTTTATTGGATCTGTAAGGCTGTCATAGGAGAAATTTCAGCACTTTTGTGGTCTGATATTGATTTTGAAAAGCATCGTATTCGTGTCTGTAAAACTTTAAATGAGACGACGGTATTTTATGATGATAGTAAGAACCGCCTGGAGGAAACATACTCAAAGAAGCAGATTGCTACGCCGAATCGGGAACCACATTTGTTTAGTGTACATCCACATAAGTTTCGGCATACTTTTGTCACGAGAATGAATCAATCTGGTATGTCACCATTTACCGTTCGCAAGATTGTAGGTCACGCACATGTTAACATGACGGAATATTATACACACTTGGAACAGGAGTATATTTCAGATGAATTTAATAAATTCTCCGAGAAATATGAAGAGGAAAAAGTTCCGGCTATACCAGAAAAAAATAACAAAGGAAAATTATGGAAAATAACACTGATAATAAAAAAATACTAAAAGGTGGTCAAAAAGTGGTCAAAACAGTTTGGAAGATGCCACAAACCCGCATAAAACAAGGGCTTCCGCAGATACTATTAAGATGTCACCCATATGGGAATGGTGATTTGTTTCGCTATTAAAATGTCCGTTAAATGCGATCTTTTAAGGCTTTTCGAAGGTGCTAGGAGATTTTTATGAGTAGCATTAAATGGCGGTTCATGGCATGGGATTATTGCAAAAACCGTGCAGTAAGCTGTGCAGTAAAACAACCAGAAAAAATTTTTTAATAGATCATATCTCAAGTACAATATGCTTTATTATAAAGTAAGACCGAACCAAGTATAATTGATTATGCAGGGTTCGGTCTGTTTCATTTGGGCTGTGATAATACAAGATCACGTATATAAATTAGCAGTTGTTACAAATGCCGAATTAGAGTATAATATAACTATATTCGGAAAAGGATTTTTGAATATACCCGAAAAGGAGTAATGCCAGTGAATACAGAAACGAAGAATGCAATTCTCATAACTGATAAAGATGCACAGTATGATGAGAGAGCGAAAAGACTGCTTGGTCAGAAAAGCATTCTGGCACATATACTGGTAAAAACAGTAGATGAATTCATGGGAATGAATCCAAAAGATGTAATATCTTACATTGAAGGAGAGCCATTTATTAATACTGTTCCGGTTGAACCTGGGCTTACGAATACTGTTGTTGAAAAAGATAGTCAGCGAGTCGTAGGTTTTAATTCTGAAAACCAGGAGATTCATGAAGGAACTATAAGGTTTGATATTATCTTTTATGTACGGATGAGAGATGGATTATCACAGATTATTGTGAACGTGGAAGCACAAAAGGATGAGCCTGAGAAATATGAGATTTTAAACCGAGCTATCTTTTATGTGAGTCGCATGATTTCTTCACAGAAAGAAAAAGATTTTTCAAATTCAAATTATAATGATATCAAACGTGTTTATTCCATCTGGGTGTGTATGAACATGCCGGAAAATAGTTTGGAGCATATTCATCTGGTAAAGGATAGTCTTGTCAATTCGCATGCCTGGAAGGGAAAGTTGGATCTGATTAATATTGTCATGATCGGACTGGCAGAAGAGCTTCCTGAACATGAAGAAAAATACGAGTTACATAGATTACTTGGAGCATTGTTATCCCAGAATCTGTCTGTAAATGAAAAATTGAATATCATCGGAAACGAATATGATATTCCAATGGAAGAAGACTTCAGAGAGGATGTGAGTGTTATGTGTAATTTAAGTCAGAAAATTAAAGAAACTGGAATTGAGATTGGTAAAAAAGAAATGATTGTAAAAATGCACAGCAAGGGTTATACAATCGCTCAGATCGCCGATGTAGCGGGAATGGAAGAAAAACGGATTGAAGAAATTATTAAAAATGAGGAATTGCTACCAGCATAATGTTGTGTGAAGGAAAAGTCATTCAAATGGATGTTCATTTGAATGGCTTTTTATCAATTCCCAGATAAAAGGAGAACAGCTTTTCCTTGAACAAAAGGAGATTATAAATGCGTGAATTAGTAGCGACTCTGGCAGGCGTAATTGTTGGCTGGATTTTCAATGAGATTACGATGTTTTTTCGTGAAAGACCAAAGCTTACTTTTAAAATGGTTTCTACACCAGAAACGGAACTGATAGATAAAGAATACCGTACTAAAACAAGTTTATCAGAACATGGAATTGAAATTTATAATACAGGTAAAAATCCATTTATACTAGAGAGCTTTGAATTGTGCTATAAAAACAAATTGCTTGTAGATTGTCACATAGTAGAAAATGCCAAGGTTCTTATGCCCTCTGAAAGTTTCACATATACACTTATGGAACAAGAGGCAGATGCTCTACAACACCATTGCAATCAAGAAAAATTTGAAACTTGTGATGTGACAGCCTATAGTGTGGAAGGTAAGAAAATAAAAACAAAATTATGGGTTCCATTGTTTTATATTAGGGCTGGCAGATAAAATGCAATATCATCGGAAACGAATATGATATTCCAATGGAATAAGACTTTAGAGAGGATGTGAGTGTTATGTGTAATTTAAGTCAGAAAATTAAAGAAACTGGAATTGAGACAGGAATTGAGACAGGAATTGAGATTGGTAAAAAGAAATGATTGTAAAAATGCACAGCAAGGGTTATACAATCGCTCAGATCGCTGATGTAGCGGGAATGGAAGAAAAACAGATTGAAGAAATTATTAAAAATGCGGACTTGCTGCCAGCATAAATGAAGAAGTTGTCGCCATCTGGTTGGATAAATATCTGGTCGGATGGCAATTTTATTATAGAAATTCAACTATTTCCCTATATCGATACAGAAATCATTTTATATCATCAAACCCTGCAAATCTAAAGTGGTAATCACATTTCAATTCCATTTCTTTTATAAATCGAGAAAATCTTAAAAAAATCGCAATTTATTTTCAAATTTTTACACTTTTCGTCGAAAATTTTTATTATTTATAAGTAGGAGAGTAAAGAACCACTCCATATTATGAAAACGGAGGGATAAAAGAATGTGGGTATTTTGGCTTGTGTTCTTCGTTCTGATGGCAGTGGTGATTACGCTTATGTATTGCTGCCTTATCAGAGCTAGTGTGGTGGACGACGAAATGGAGAAGGCGTTTCAACAAAAGATGAAATTACGAAAGGATGAGGCAGAAAAATGTCAAGAGGACGAGCAGGAGTAATATCGAAAGAATACAAAGGGGAAGAAAATACAGAATTTCATGACATCATAAAACTTTTTAAGATTTACCGGGTAGTAAACTGGCAAATGCAGATTAAGATCAATCAGGTAAGTGTCATGCTTTCGCTTATGTATCAGGCAAATCATAGGAGTTCGAATTACTGGTTACGAAAAGAAACTAATATTTTTTCTGTTCTTTTTTCCTTGTTTATGATATGTGGAAGATTATTATGTGGTGTACACTGGTGTACAGACATCATCGGAGGTGTTCTATTGAGCTTCGGATTGTTTGGAATATATCGGGGAGCCGCTTTACTTTGCTGTAGGAATCAGTGACAGATTGGAGAAAAAACGGGTAGAGAAACATATGCAATAGCAGTAGGGTTGCTGTTTCTGATAATAAAAAGAATCATCCTTTGTATCGTGTGAAAAACGAATAAAGTTTTATAAAAAGGGATTGTTCAGAGTGAGCATTCCTTTTTTTATTGGAAATTTGCCATAAAATTGTCAAACAACAGTTGCTTAAAGGTACCAAATAATATATAATTGACTATAATCAATAGTTAAAATATCATTGTAATTACAAGAAAAGGCAAAAGCATTGCCAAAAGGGAGGAGGAAATGTATGAAGCATTTCAGAAAAACAATTGCACTCTTTCTGGTGGTAGTTATGCTGACAACCACAATGGGAAGTACTGTGCTTGCAGGAACTGAAAATCAGGGATTTTCGGATCAAGCAGAAACGACCGTGGATAGCAGGTTTCTGGATGGAATTGATACAGATGGTTACGATTACGTGATCACATCCCAGGAACAGGCCGATGAACTACGGGTGTCGGATGATTCCAAATCCATTTTGGTTGCATGTGGGTCGGTTTATCTTTCCGGCATCACAGCAGGAACCATCACAATCCGCAATACAACAAAGATCCAGCTATCTAATGTTACTGCGAAAGCACTGGACATCAGCCAGGGTACTGCGATCAGCTTCACTGGTGTGAAAGCAGACCAGCTGTTGATAGTCGGGGAAAAGACAGAAGAGTCTTCCCTGCAGATTGATTCTGAAACGAATATTTCCAAACTGGAATTAAACGGCGGCCAGGCAGTAACACTGGAAGGAAGCGGAACCATCGGAGATGTGGAAGTAAAAGAACCGGTAAGTTCCCTGGCGGTTTACGCCACCTGTAAAGTAACAAACCAGTCCGGAAAAGCACTGGAACTGGAAAAACCAGACGGAAGCAGTGAAACCCTTCCAAGTGGTGCAGCAAGCTCTCTGAAACTGGAACTTACTCCGTTACATTTGTAGCTGATGGCAGTGAAGTGGCTGTCCGTCAGACAGTTCCCGGAACTCCGGTGGATGTTACCGGGATCACGCCGGAAAAAGAAGGATACATATTTACTACCTGGTATCAGGATGCAGCCTGCACAGAAGTATATTCCCAGTTTGACTGTGTGAACGGACCTCTGACCTTATATGCAGGATTTACAGATGCTGCTGAAGCTGTGACTGTTACCTTTGAAACGTTTGGTGGTACACCGGCAGCACCTCTTACCTTTGCAAAAGGGGAAACACTTCTTTCCAAACCGGTATCCAGCATTTCTACAAGTAAGGACGGCTATACCTTCGGCGGATGGTGCCGTGATGAAACGTGTACCGAACCATTTGCATATACAGAGCCAGTTCAGGAAGATATGACTCTGTATGCGCTTTTTACTTCCAACGAAGCCGTAAGCCAGGAAAAGGATGGAAGCTGTGCGGAGTTAAATGATTTCGACTGGCAGGGAGAGATCCCGCTGATTACAGATACCAAAATGACAGAAGACGAGGTTCTGTCCGCTGTCTCCTTAGAGCCGGGAGCCGGTGATCTGGATCCGATCCTGTCTGTAAAAAAGACACCGAACGGTTTCTTCATTTTCGGTGAATATTACGAAAAAGATGGAAAAAAAGGATTTGAGCCAGGAGCCACATTTACAGTAAGGCTTCCTGAAGAAATTAATTTTGCAGATTATTCCAAAGATGTTCGCTCAGTTACAGTTTCTGTTTATAAAGAGAAGGTGGAGATTGTTGGTTTTTCAGAAGATATCGATTATATTCTCTGGGACCAGGTAATATCCTACACCCCTGCTGTTGAGAAAGAAAATTCAGAAGAAACAGCAGGACAAACAGAAAAAGAAACAACTGAACTCCTTCAGGAGGAAGAAAAGGAAATTCTTTCCCGGCAGGAAGCGGATGAGCCTTCCACAACAACAGAAGAAAATGAAGAACTTCCTTCCGAAGAAAAACCGGAAATTGAAACAGAAGAGGATGTACCGGAAACCGAAACTCCGGCATATGAGCCTGGGGAACTTCTTGTAAATGGGACGCTTAACTATGAGCCCGGGGAAATCGTAGCCTTTTATGACGGCGAAATCGGCCGGGATGAAAAGAGCATGGATTCCTATACCGAAGGCTCTTTTGACGGATATGTGCTTTTTGCTCAGGTTGTGGATGTCCAGAGCGAAGGGGATCAGACAAGGATCTGGTTCGGATATGCCAATCCACAGGATTACCTGGCAGATTTTGATGTAAACACTACAGATGATGTAGATCTGGAGAGCCAGCTGTCCGAAGAAGAACTCCAGGTAGTGGAATCCAAAATCGTCAGCCAGGTAGAGGAAAACGAGGAATTAAAAGCCCAGATGCTGATGGCGGTTATGACTTCTGAGGAAACCCAGAAGATGATCAATGAAAAATACGGGGAAGGAGTTTATTCCCTGGCAGGAATGAATGCCACCCTGAAGCCGGGCAAACCATCCGTAAAGATCTCTGCATCCGGCAGCAATGTAACTGCGACGATTAGCATCTCGGCAAGTGCAGCCATTAAGAACGGTTCGAAGACGATTCTTACCATTTCACCTAAACTGTCCTTTACCCAGAGCCTGTCCGTACAGACTAATGTAAAAGGTGGAAAATTCTGGATCGATATGTCCGTAACTTTGCGTTCCACATCCAAGATTTCCCTTACGGTTACCGCATCCTCCGGCGGCTCTGTAAAGCTGTTCAATGATGCGAAGAAAACACTTTCCGAGATCGTAAAACCAGAAGGGTTAAAGGATTCCAACGACTACAGCCAGTATGACAAAAATGTTTCCGAACTAATGAAGACAGTTGGTTCCATTGTAAATTCCTCCCTGGTCTACAATGATATTTTCAACGTCGTTCTTTTGAAGCTGCGGTTCTCTTTCTACGGAATCATTACCTTGGGTGTGGATATTGACCTTGTGGGCCAGGTCGGTGTGCTGGCAACCTTTGGCGTGGAAATTGAGGTAAAAAGCGGAGAACGCATTGGATTTGAGTATAAGTTCCTGAAGTTTGAAGGAAGCTCCTATACACAGAAGCTGGAAAGCAGTGTGACCAGCAGTGTTTACCTGATTGGTAAAGTAGGGGCAAGGGTGGGAATCCGTGTTACGATTTCCATTACCTTCTGCGGCTTCATCTCCACCAGCATAGAAGGCAGCGTCTACGCTTACGCAGAATTGTCTGGCTTCTATTATAACACCGCGAATCTGGTAAGCGGTGCAAGCACAGAGCTGGGCGCATTGAAATTTGAGGTCGGTATTGATGTGGTTGTCAAGCTTCAGCTGAAAGTCAAGCTTATCTTTAAGACCAAGAAAAAGAGCTGGACCGTATACAGCGGCAGATGGCCGTTGTGGTCGAAAAGCTATTCCAGCGGTTTTTCCTATATGAACCAGACCACGTTGGCTGACATGTGGAAGGTTGTGTCCAAAAATGCAGACCAAAAAGATTCCTTCGGTTTTTCTTCCATTCCGATGAAAAACTGGGATATGGCGAAAGGCACATGCAAAGAAAGCTTCGTTCTGGCGACCCAGAAGGATGCAGGTATTTCCCTTCAGATCCAGAATCTGAAAGTTGATGGGAAAGCAGTATCGGACAAAGATCCCCTGGCAAAACTCTTTTATGTAGGAAACGGAAAGAACAACACCAGCCCCGGATTTATTTATCTGGATCAGGGCCTAGCGGCAAAATATAACTGTAAAAAGGCAGAACTGGACCTTGTTGTAACTTATACCAACAACAGCAAATCTGCTATCGTGAAAAAGCAGGTCAGCAGGTTCCATCTTAGTAAAAAAATTTATGTTGCAACCACAAACCACACGATGAAAGTCGTGCTCAGGGACTGGTGCGCAGACGAATGGGGACTGGATCCTGCCGGCTGGGACAATGCCCTGGTTTATCAGAACACTTTTACCAGTTATCTAAGTACAGGCCAGAAAACAGCAGAGTGGAAAACCGTCAGCCTGAATTTAAACCAGATCATCCAGAAAGCAAAAGATGCTTATCCGGAACTGGCAGGTATGGAATGTAAGTGGATAAATGGAAGCGGTTCCCTACAATCCGGAATTGGTTCCGTGAAGGACTGTTCACTGGATGCGCAAAATGGAACCTTAAGATATAAAGTTTTTGCGGATGACCAAAATTATGAAACAACTTATTATCTTTATGTGCACAGATTTCCGGGTGAAAGCAGCCAGGTAAATTATCACATAAGCCTGAACGGGAAAGAAGCAGATACCACTTATAAGCTGTGGGTAACTGCTGCGGACGGTACCGTGAAGGAATTTAAGAAGCAGAAGAACGGCAGCTATGACCTCACCATAAACAAACGGGATTTTAACGGGGAACAGCAGGCGGTGATGATGTCCGTAAATAACGAACCGGATCAGAAGACCAGCCTGTCCATAACCGGCAGGGAGAGCCAGAAAGACGTCTACCTGAAACTTGATCTCCGTCAGGTACAGCTTGTCATACAGGCTGGAGACGGAATCAGGACTTTTAAGGCATATCGGAAATCATTTTTTAGAAATGTGCTGATCCGTTCTGAGGAGATCCGTTCCGGAACGAAAGTGGAAATAAGGACTGTGCTGGACCCGGATTACAGTGACCTGGAAGTCGTCAGTACATATGATAACTTTAAATACAGCGTTACTGGTGAGAATAAAATCACCTTTACCATGCCACAGAGAAATATCACGCTGGTCCTTCGGGCCTATAAACGCCATAAGATCACATTTGATTATAATTTAGACGATTACGGGGTTTATAAGACCATTTACTCCACAGAAAAGCAGGATGTAACAGTACCAGAGGATCCGTCTGTGCCTGGTTACGTATTTAAAGGCTGGTATCTGACAGCAGATGGAAGCGGGGAACCGTATGAATTTGACCGTAAGTTAAAAGAAGACAGTACACTTTATGCACAGTGGGAACCTGTAGTTTCACCGGAGCAGATACTGGAATCCATAACAGGAGTTTTATCCAATCATTATACGGACTCCCTGGAAAAGTATCTTCCACTGGAAAATACCCCCAAAAAGCTCCAGGAAGAAATCACTGGAAGACTGACAGAAATCCTGGAAAAGGAAAATGTGTATCAGCTGTATGGGAACCGGATTTCTTTCCATGTGGTGCTCTCTGACAAAGTAGAAGAGACAGAAAACCAGTATATCTATACTTACCAGGCAGATATCCTTTATAAAGATCTGGCTGGAAAAGAATGGGAAGGTACTGCCAAGGGCAGTTTTGTACTGGGAAAAATGAAACCTGAGGTTTCGGTACTGCCACTGGCTGGAAACCTGAAATATCAGGAAAAACTGGCGCTCAGTCCGTTTACGGGAGGCGAAGTGACCTACAAAGAAAACAAGGTGACCGGAAGCTTCCGCTGGAATGAACCGGAGCTTGTGCCTGCAGGAGAAGATAACGGAACCGCAAAATACAAAGCGACATTTATACCGGATGGTGACAGCGCAAAGCTTTATACCCCTGTAGAATTTGAATTACCAGTGAAAACACAGATCGGTGTCCGCGTAAGCTGTAAAGCTGACAGCCGAGATTATGAAAAAGGTAATGTTATCACCACCGGAACCTATGAACTGACACGTGCCGGTGACGGTATGAAACTGGAAAATCTGGAACTGACAGACGGTATATTTAAGTTTGAACAGGAAACACCTGGTGAAAACCTTAAAGTTACCTTCAGCGGTTATAAGATCCGGGATGACCAGAACACGGATAACCTGTATGTGCTTCTGGATGAAACAGCTGAGACAACAGCCTCTATTGGAATGGTCACTCCAAAAATCGAGGAAGTTCCGACGACAGCACTGCTGGGTTATGGCAAGACTTTAAGTGACTGTACAATTACAGGCGGAAAGGCAATCTGGAAGGGAGAAATAATAGAAGGTACGTTCAGCTGGAAAACTCCGGAAGCAAAACCAGTCGGAGAAGATAACGGAACTGAGAAGGCAAACTATACAGTTGTGTTTACACCTTCTGAAGCCAACATTTATCTTCCTGTAGAATTTGACCTTCCAGTAAGAACACAGATTGGTGTTCACGTAAGCTGTAAAGCCAACAGCCGTGATTATGAAAAAGGTAATGTTACCACCACCGGAACCTATGAACTGACACGTGCAGGCGATGGTATGAAACTGGAAAATCTGGAACTGACAGACGGTGTCTTTAAGTTTGAACAGGAAACACCTGGTGAAAACCTAAAAGTTACCTTCAGCGGTTATAAGATCCGGGAAGACCAAAATGCAGATAACCTGTATGTGCTTCTGGATACTACAGCTGAAACAACAGCAAGTATCCGTGAGCCAGTTCCGACGGATCAGATTTTGTCCCAGCTGATAGAAATAATTAACGGAGATTATGAGGATTCCATTGAAAATTATCTGCCAATAGAAAAAATGGAAGAAAAGGTAGAAAACTCCACGGTTTCTGTTATTAACGAAGCATTGGGACAAAATGAATTCCTGAAAGAATACCAGAATCTGATCTCCATTACGGCAAAGATTCAGGACAAAGGAGAACCTCTGGCGGATGCTTACACATATATCCTGGCCATTGAAGCAGTAGTTACAACCTCGACTGGGAATACCTATACAGAAACCGGAACCTATCAGGCTGTAATAAGAAAGCTTACACCGGAGTTAGGAACGAAACCTGAAACAAACATTCTGGAATATCAGAAACCGTTATCTGACTGCGTCCTGAAAGGCGGAAAAGTAACATGGAATGGGCTGGAAGTAACAGGGGAATTCAGCTGGAAGACTCCGGAAGTAAAACCATCTGGAGAAAATAACGGAACCGATAATGCAAATTATACGGTTGTATTTACGCCTTCTGAAGCCAACATTTATCTTCCTGTAGAATTTGACCTTCCAGTAAGAACGCAGATTGGTGTCCGCGTAAGCTGTAAAGCCAACAGCCGTGATTACGAAAAAGGCAATGTTACCACCACCGGAACCTATGAACTGACACGTGCTGGCGACGGTATGAAACTGGAAAATCTGGAACTGACAGACGGTATATTTAAGTTTGAACAGGAAACACCTGGTGAAAACCTTAAAGTTACCTTCAGCGGTTATAAAATTCGGGAAGACCAAAATGCAGATAACCTGTATGTGCTTCTGGATACTACAGCTGAAACAACAGCCTCTATCTACTGGATCACGCCAGTGATCGAAACTGTGCCAACCGTAGCACAGGAATTTGAAATCGGTACCAGATTAAAGGATATCCAAAATTCACCAGAAAAGGATCCGGTCTTAACCGATGGAAAAGCTACATACAATCAGAAAGAAATTCCAGGAACCTGGCAATGGCAAAATCCTGAGACAGTACTTGACCAGGTGGGTGAAATCCGATACACAATGCTGTTTATTCCAGAAAATACAGCTGGATTTAAAACAATCCAGGCAGAAGTAACCGTATCCACAATAAAAGCAGTGGTGACGCCTCCTGAGATCCCGGAAATGGTCTATAATGGGCAGGAACAGGCTCCGGTTATTCCAGAAACGGAATTCTATAAAACAGTTCAAAATGAAAAGCATTTAGATGCTGGAGAGTACAATGTAACGATGGAACTTAAGAATCCTGCACTGTACAGATGGCCGGAAAGTGAAGAAAAAATTACGATCCTGCCCTATAAGATTCAAAAAGCCAAAGCAGACATTACAGGAACTCCGGACCCGGAAAAACTGACCCTGATTTATGGGCAGATGCTTTCAGATGGATTGACGTCAGAAACAGAACCGGACAGAGCGAAAAAGAAAACTCTGATTGCAAAAGATATGATATCCGGAATCAAGGTGAAGGTCGCAGAGATGGAAACAGCCGGAGAATGGCAGTGGAAGCTTGAAGAATCCGAGAAAAAGCAGCTGGCAGTTACTGAAAACGCTTATAAGCTTCAAGCAGTTTTTCAACCTGCTGATGAAAGCGTGGCAAAAAATGTAGAACCGATTGAAGAGATATTTACCGTAAAAGTAAAGAAGGCGGTACCTGCATTGACGTGTAAAGATTTCAGCGGAAAACTATTTAATTCAAAAGATAATGAAGGAAATGTGGTTGGAAGTTATCTTTCAAATGCAGAGATTAATGGCTGGGTTGAAGCGAAAAATCCAATTACTGGCGAAACTATTGTGGGAACCTGGAAGGCAACACCTGTTGAGGACAAAGTCATCACTAAAGAGAGTGGAGGATTTGCATATAAGCTTACCTTTACTCCGGAAGATACAGTAAACTATTCAGAAGCTGTTGTTGAAAACTTGATGATTTATATTCATGTCGACTATAAGCCTGTAGTTCCAACGGACGCCCCTGCTCCAACAGAAACTCCAGCTCCGACAGAAGCACCTGCTCCAACAGAAGCACCTGCTCCGACAGAAGCACCTGCTCCAACAGAAGCACCTGCTCCGACAGACGCACCAGCTCCGACAGAAGCATCAGCTCCAACGGAATACCCTGTCAGGCTTTTCGCCAACGCGCTGTCGTCCTCTTCCAGCTTCAGATGAATGTAGTGATTATACTGATAAAGAAGCCTCTGAAGCGCCTCCGCATACGCT
>NZ_QUIO01000067.1:0-11816 GCF_003480145.1 Ruminococcus sp. AM42-11
AAGATACAAAAATTGCCTGAGGAATGAAGCACATCAATATAACAAGCCCCAGCAAAAAGCCGGGGCTAATACTTCAATTATTTTAGGACATTTTCAAAAACGCTTGACACGGAATTTCCTTGTTAAAACTTACAAAAATCTGTCTAAAAAATACGAAAACAAAAAATCTGTAAAAATATCTGAGCCGATTGTAACGCATGATAATCATTCTCAAATATTTTCACAGATTCCTTTTCGATGTCTGGAGGACAGCAGACACGCATTACAGTTTGCGCGTAGACTCCCGCTCTATAAGAGTTCCGCCCAGTATTTGCCGTTTCACTACCTTTTTCCGGTCGATCAGACCAAACAAGGTACGGACGCTCTGCAGGGCAATTTCCACTCTTGGATATTTCAATGTGGTGATGGATGGATGATAATATTCCGCAATGTCCTGACCATCTGCTCCTGCCACACAATAATCCTCCGGTACTCTTTTGCCGCTGTCAATAACTGCTCTGCATGCTCCTACCGCCAGAGTATCTGAAATTGCATAAATGCAGGAAAAATCCACCCCCGATTTCAAAAGCTCACAGGTACAGTTATAACCATTCTCAATCGTATAAATTCTTTTACCTGGTTTTAAACGAATTATAAGCTTCTCATCGTACTCCAGTCCATTTTTTTCCAGTGACCTTTTATAGCCATTGAGATGGCATCTTCCAAGACCTTCATCTCCTGAAGTAATAAAGGCGATCCTTTTATGTCCGCAGCTGCACAGATAATCAACCATACTCTGGCTCTCAATCTCTGTATCAGTCGTCACAAGGGCACTTTTAGGATAAGTTCCTGTATCCTCCGGAACTGTTTTTCCGGAACCACTGATCACATACGGAACTCTCAGCATTCTCAGGCTTCGGTATGTATTTTCCAGGAAGAACATAAAGTGGTGACTCCAGTTTATCGTCCAGTTCAAGAGTAATTCTCTTTCCGGCAGGAAGGCTTATGCTGATTTTGTTTCCCTCTTCTTTGAATGGTATCTGTACAGCTGTGGGACGGATAACCGCCTTCTGAAATGGTTCGTTTACTGTAACTTCTACCTCTGCCTTTTCATTTTCATCCAAGAAAGAAACAAAATCAAAAAATTCCGTATGATATACTCGCTGTTCCTTTCCGTTTATCTTAACCTGATACAGCTCTGATACCGGAATATCTTCCACTGATTTCAGTTCATACAGTGGTTTCTCGCTTATCTTTCGCGGTACAAATTCCTGTTTTTTCATCATTATGTTTCTCCTTTATTTTAATTTATTTTTTAAATTCGTAATTATGTTTATAAACATTACTATACATTGTTTTTTATATTTAGTAAAGTGTTTTATTTGACAAGATACTTCGCCTGTTTTTATGCATTTTGTATAAGAGATTCTGTTTTTTCCAATTATCGTTTGACTTATTTGTTTGATACATATATACTATAGGTTACTAAACAACTTTATTTTGAAAGGAAACATTATGGAAAAACTTCCTGCATACAAGAAATGTTATAACAAATTAAAATCCGATATAGATAATAGCGTTTATCCCATAGGTTCCTATCTTCCCACAGAAGATGAGCTTGGAAAAATGTTTTCGGTAAGCCGTACGACGGTCCGGCATGCCATTGACCTTTTGGTTAAAGACAAACGCATAAAGGTAAAGCAGGGTGCCGGCACACAGGTGATCAATCCCAAAGAACGGGAGCTTACCAGCTTCTCAAAATTTCATAACGTAATAGACATAAACACTCTGTTTCCGGATAATGCCGCCCTGACCATCAGCGGAACCTGGATTGACCGTATTCCTGCAAACAGCCAGGTTGCCAGTGCGTTGGACCTTAATGAAGGAACAGAAGTCTTCCGCCTTCAAAGAGTGGTTTCCTCCAATGAACAGCCTGTGATAATTCAGACAAATTATATCCGTATTGATTTTTTCCCAGATTTAGATACCTACCGCGAACAGCTTGTAGATCTCTATTACTTTATTCAGAAGCACTACGGAATTAAATTTGAAACTGGCGAAGAACACATCAACATCAGCTCAGCTGATTTCCTTGATGCACAGATTCTCAACATTGAACCGGGATCTCCTATTTTTTTCAACACCAGAACAGCACACTGTTCACTGGGTCCTATGGAATACCTGGAAGCCAGGATCCGTCCTGATCTGTGCCATTTCGTGGTTCGTATGAAGGAACCACCAGCATGGTACGATCTTCCCGAATTTCAAAAATCCCTGGAACGTGTTTGAAAATGAATGATCAACTTATAAAAAGGAGCGGCGCTATGTCTAAACGCATTTCGGCCCTTCTGCTTTGCTTATTTCTATTTTGCCTGCTAATAGTTTTCCCAGCTGCAGGCTGCGGTCAGAACAGCAGCTCCGGTTCCGGCGAAGAACCGCCTGTTTTTTCCCCGCTGAAGGTTCTGGTTCCGGAAGCTCCGGGAACAGACACCATAGGATATTCACCTCTGATACTGGATATTTCAAATATCAGTCAGGGATATCTGACTGCTGTCAGTGACAGCAATGGTACCACCAAAAACATCCAGCTTTCCGCGGATGACGGCGTTGTTTATTCTTATTTTGTAAGCTCCGGCGAAAGTGCTGTCATTCCGTTTACCAGTGGAAGCGGCACCTACCAGGTATCCTGTTATGAGCAGGTAAACGGCAGTCAGTATGCCGCACTTTTTGCCCAGGCTCTGGAGGTTTCCCTGGAGAATGAATTTCTCCCATTTTTGTATCCGAACCAGTATGTAAATTTTACCCCGGACTCAGAAGCCTGCAAGCTGGCTCTTTCTCTTCTGGCAGAGGATGCCACGGAACAGGAAAGCATTGACACCGTTTTCCAGTATGTAACCCAGCATGTCGCCTACGACGAGGACAAAGCAGCCACCGTTGAGACAGGATATCTTCCTGACATAGACGAAACCCTCTCTACCGGAAAGGGAATCTGTTTTGATTATGCTGCCTTGATGACGGCAATGCTGCGAAGCAGGGATATTCCCTGTAAGCTTCAGATCGGATATGCAGGTGACATCAAGCATGCCTGGATCGATGTTTACATACGTGGAAAAGGATGGGTGGAACAGGCGATTACCTATGACGGGGAGAAATGGAACCGCATGGATCCAACCTTTACCGCCAACAGTGAAGATGAAGAGCTTATCAATTCCTATATCGGTGACAGCGCAAATTATACGCTGCAGTTTACCCGATAGCACAACGAAAAACACCTCGCAGGTTCATGGATTTTTTCAGGATCTGCCTGATGTTTTTTCAGAGAGGACTTTATATGATTACCAAATTAAACAATCGGGAGCTGTTCCAATTCTGTGAACAGTTTTCCATCATATTACATTCCGGAATGTCTGCCATTGAGGGACTTGCCATCTTAAATGACGACAGCCAGACAGAACGGGGCAAAGAAATTTTGACCTTTCTTTATAAAGACATGGAGGAATCCGGCTCTCTGGCGCACGCCATGGAACAATCCGGTGCTTTTCCTGCTTCTGCTGCTGCCTATGTCCGCACCGGCGAAGAGACCGGCTGTCTGGATGAGGTTATGAAGGGTCTGTCTGCTTTCTATGCGAAGGAGATTCAGATCACAGACCAGATCCAGAGTGCAGTCGCCTATCCCCTTGTTATGCTGGGCATGATGACTGCGGTTATTGTAATTCTTCTTGTAAAGGTTCTCCCGGTTTTCCGCCAGGTTTTCCGCCAGCTTGGACTGGAAATGAGCGGGATCTCCGGTGCCCTTCTTGGAATCGGCGAAACACTTAGCCGCTATTCTACTGCCTTCCTTGTTCTTCTGGCCGCGATGATCGGCTTTATCCTTTTCCTGGTTCTTCACCCAAAGGGGCAGGAACTGATCCGCAAAATCGTCTGCCGTTTTCCCGGCATGAAGGAAATTCCGGTAAATCTGGATTACAGTCGTCTTTGCCAATGTATTTCCCTGGGAATCCGAAGCGGACTTTCCCCTGAGCTTTGTGTGGAGCTGGCAGGGGCTGTGGTTACCCAGACTGAGATCAGGGAAAAGCTTGCTTCCATTCAGAAGCAGCTCGCGGAAGGATATGGATTTACAGAAGCCATCACGGAATCCGGACTTTTTAAGGCTATGGAGCTTCGTCTGATCTCCCTTGGTTTTCAGGCTGGTGCATCTGACGAAGTAATGGAAAAACTGGCTGAGCAGTATGAAGAGAAATCCACAGACTCTGTTTCCCACATTGTGTCAATTTTGGAGCCTACTATTGTGATCGTCCTTTCAATTTTGGTAGGACTGGTCCTTCTTTCTGTTATGATGCCGCTGCTGGGACTGTTATCTGAAATGATCGCATAACAACTGTAAGGGAGAGTGAAAATGGATATATTTGAAACCAGACTCATTCGTGTCAGGCGGATTTTCCGCTTTATTGTTCCAATCCTGTTCGCTGCAGTCCTCTGCCTGATCTTCTATCTTGGAATTGCACGTACACAGACTGATTCCCTGGAAAAAGAACAGGTTACTTTAACGCAGGCACTTGAAGGAGGTGCCATCCGCACCTACGCCCTCACAGGCCAATACCCTCAGAGCCTGGATGAATTGCTTTCAGATTACCATATTACCTATGATTCTGAGAAATTTGTGGTAGAATATGTTCCAAACGGATCCAATCTTCTGCCATCGATCAGCGTACTTCCGGTAAATGCCAGAAAAGGAGGTGCCAGATGAATTCCAGATTTACCCGGAAGAACCACAGCATTGATTCACTGGCAGCCCTGCTGCTTTTTGCAATGTATGTGCTGTTTCTTCTATTTCTGATGCTTTTTGGTGCCGGGAACTATCAGGCCTCTGTAAAAAGCCTGGACACTAATAACACCCTTTATACAGCAGCCTCTTACATCACTACCAAGTTTCGTCAGCACGATATTCCCGGAATGACCTCCCTTACAGAGCTTCAGGGAACACAGGTTCTTTGCTTTCAGGAAGCTATTGAGGGGAAAGATTACTGCACTTACATTTATTTTGATGGCAGTCATTTAAAAGAGCTTTTTACAGCATCGGATTCCCGGGCCGATCTTTCTATGGGGACCAACCTCGCACAGCTTCAGGATTTCCAGATTGACGCTTTAGAAAACACTTTTTACAGAATCACATTAACGGACACAGATGGACATTGTTCCAGCTTTCTGCTTCATCCAGGGGTTCCTGCCTGATTCGCAGGTTCCTGAATTTGGGGCTGGTCACTTCTGAATGATGTGCTGAAAGGAAGTTTTTATGAAAAAAATCACTACCCATTCCAAATCCGGGCTTTTTCTTATGGAAATGATATTTGTCCTTCTTTTTCTGGGACTGACCTGCGGTGTCTGCGTAAGACTGTTTGCGGCTTCCTACATGGCAAGGGTACATGCCCGGGAGGACTCTCATATCCAGGAGCTTATCACCAGTGCCGGTGAAATTCTGGAAGGAACTGACGGCACTGTCCAAAATTTTCTGGCACTGATGCCAGATGGAGTTGCAGATCAGGACAGTATTTGCTATTATTTTGACAAGCACTGGCAGAATACTTCCGAAGAAAGCGCGGTTTATAAAATGAGGCTTGTCTGCTCTGCTTCTGACAAGGTCAAAGAAATTCAGGTCACTTTTGAAAAACTCCAGAATGCAAATGAGGAAACCAGTCTTTATACACAAACAATTCGCTTTCCAGTTTTTTCCACAAAGGAGGAAACAGATTCATGAAAGAAAAGAATCATCTTTTTTCCGCAACTGGAATTCCTTCCCTTTTTCTAATCTTCGGAGTACTTATGCTGGTGATCCTGTCCTTGCTTGGCTATGGTACTTCCAGACAGGATCTGCGCTCCAGCAGTCTTTCTCTGGAGCAGACCTCAGCCTATTATAATGCCTGCAGTGAGGCAGCTGATTTTTATTCAGATCTGGTTCAGACACTGGAAGGATTTCAGGCACAGGCAAAATCAGAAAGTGCATATTACCAGCTCGTCTCCGATCATCTGAACTCACAGGAGAATGCAAAATGGGATTCAGAGGAACATACTGCTGAATATGTGAAAGCATTTTCCGACACCCAGAGTCTGGCTGTGAAAATTGTTGTATTCTGGACTGACTGTACAGCTGATTCCACAGCCTCTGATACCGCTGCTTCTGATACCGCAGCTTCTGATACCATTAATGCAGGATTGGACATGACCAGCAGCAATATCGCCGGGATCCTCTCCTGGAATACGGTTGTAACTGCAGACTGGAATCCGGACAACAGCCAGTCTGTCTACAAAGGAGAATAATTTTATGGAAGAAAAAGTAAAGGCTTTTCTGGAGCTTGCCACTCAGAAAAAAGCCTCTGATATATTTATTATTGCCGGTCGTCCCCTTTCTGTAAAAATTGACGGAAAGCTCTGTACACTGGATGGTTTTGAAGAACGGCTCATGCCTCCGGAGACAGATGAATTTATCCGGATCATTTACAAGCTTGCTCACGACCGGAATATAGAACCTATGCTGGAAACCGGTGACGATGACTTTTCCATGGCTATCCCGGGTCTCTCAAGATTTCGTGTAAATACATACCGGCAGCGTGGTTCTCTTGCCGCTGTCATCCGTATTATTGCATTTAATCTGCCGGATCCGCAGGATCTGCACATTCCTCCGGCTGTTATGGAAGCAGCTGACCTTACCAAGGGAATGGTTCTGATCACAGGTCCTGCCGGAAGCGGAAAATCTACCACCATGGCTTGTATCATCGACAAAATCAATCACAGCCGCGAAGGGCATATCATCACGCTGGAAGACCCTTTGGAATACCTGCACAGACATGACAAATGCATTGTCAGCCAACGCGAGATCTGCACGGATACTGCCAATTATCTGGTTTCCCTGCGTGCCACCCTGCGTCAGAGCCCGGATGTGATCCTTCTTGGAGAAATGCGTGACCACGAGACTATCCAGACTGCCATGACTGCTGCTGAGACCGGACATCTGATTCTTTCCAGCCTTCATACTACCGGAGCTGCCAATACCATCAGCCGTATTATGGATGTTTTCGAGCCCAGCCAACAGCATCAGATTGCCATTCAGCTTTCCATGGTTCTGCAGACTGTTATTTCCCAACAGCTGGTGCCGGATGTGAATGGGCACAATATTCCGGTTTTTGAGATCATGAGGCTTACCCCTGCCATTCGAAATATGATCCGCGACAACAAGATTTATCAGATTGACGGTGTGATCGCCTCTTCCTCCCAGGCAGACATGAAATCCATGGATAACAGCCTGCTGGAGCTTTATCGAAACCGCCAGATCACAAGAGAGACTGCACTTAAATATTCATCTAATCCGGAAATGTTAAAACGGAAGCTCATGTAATGGGCTTCCGTTTTTTTAATATCCGAAGGTTGTCCTGCTGCAAAAAACTTTATAGTTTTTACTATGTGCAGACTATCTTCTATTCCACAATGCTTTACTGTAAATTCTATTTCTTTTCTGCAATTGATTTCCTACTTTCTTGTAACTGCCGCCGATGCTTTATACTTTCCCTTTACAACACCATTTGGCTCTTTTACATAAGCACGCACATAATAACGGTACTTCTTTCCTTTTTTTACCTTCGTGTCTGTCCAGGTAGAAGTTTTCCCCTTCTTAATAGTAGCTGCCAGCTTATATTTTCCGCTTCCGGTTTTTTTGTAAATGTAATAGCCATCACACTTCTTCTGTGCCTTCCACTTTAATTTCAGACCTTTCTTCGTATTGGAAACCGATGAGACGGTCTGCCTGGAGGGTGCTGATTTATACGTTCCACTGGACTTGTAACTGCTTGCCACTGTTTTCTTATCCACAGTACAATAAGCTCTTACTGTATACTCATAAACGGTAGCTGATTTTATCTTTTTATCTTTGTAGGATGTAGTAGCTGCTTTCTTTATGTTTGCAAGCTTCGTCCATTTTCCAGAGGATGTTTTCCTGTAAACCACATAGCCTGCTGCACCGGAAATCTTATTCCAGTTTACTGTATTGTAAAGTCCGGAAGAAACCTTCACCGACACAGACGGAGTGGCAAGCATTGTCTTAGCCGCAGCTTCCGCGGTATAATCGGAATATTTCGCAGTACCGTTCACCATACTGTACGCACGGATCTTGTATGTATATGTAATTCCCGGCTGAACTTTCGTATCTGTCCAGGAAGTATCCGACCAGGAGGCGGTCTCTACCTTCTGATACTCTCCGCCGGAGATTTTTCTATAGATCTGATATCCGGAAACTCCGGCTGCTTTACTCCAGGTCAGACTGATCTGGTTATAGGTGCGGGCCGCAGCTTGAAAGGAAGCAGGTCTGGTTACATTCACTGCACTGCTCAAGGTTCTTGTGTGAGCTTTAATTCTTGCACAGGCACTTGGACTTGTTTTGGAAAAATCGCTCCATCCATTTTTCTCATGGTAACAGAAGCTCTGATCCGCCTCCAGACCAGCTTGAAACTCCACCCAGTCATAAGCACTGTTAGTCTCGCACAAGTATTCCACTGTGTCGGAACCGATATTGGTGAGCACTACCGAATAAAGGGTTCCACTCATCAGATTTACCTCTGGCACTTCCACTGTGGAAATACCGGCATGTTCCTGATAAAAAGTTACCGGATTGGCATAGGCCGGAGTTCCGCTTACCGGATTGCTCTTATCCTTCAGATTTGTATAAATCTGAATGCTGTAGCTTCCTCCGTCAGAGTAAGTAGCCAGAACTACTTCTCCAAGGGCTTCTCCGTTCCCATTTCCGGCTTTTGCCTGAAAAACATTGGCAATGGAGGAAATCCCACTGCTGCCGGAAGGATACAGCTTCAGCTTGCTCAGTGCACTGGAGCCATCATAGAAATAGTTGTTACGGTACTTCGGACTGGTGGTGGCTTCTGCTGCTACAATATTATAATTACATTTATTCTCATAGGAAATATAAAAATAACCAGCTTCTCCCCAGTCATCTCCCCAGCTGTTTCTGGCAATCCATGCCCCGTTTAAAGTAACATTGCTGGCAGAATTGAAATTTTCCCTGGAATAATTGTCATCCCATCCAATCAGGGTTATTGCATGATTCACGCCTGCACTTCCCGGGTAGCTGTATGCATACGTATACGGATTATAATAGGTATCATACATTCCAAAGGACATGGAAACAGATCCATATTCTGATATCAGACTTTTAATGTTATTTACAGAATAAGAGGAAAACGCTGCATTTTCCAGATATGCTGTGGTCTGGTATGCCATTTGGGAGGACGGCACCTTGTCAGAGTCCAGAGTATGATCTGCATTTGTCTCATAAGGAACCTGGGATTCCAAAGCCATACCGCTCCACGTACTCAGAAAAATGGCAGCCAGGGTCTGATTTCCTCCATCTCTGTAGGAATGGAGAACCTCGTTTTTGTCATTAGCTGTATTTCCAAGGGAATCGTTCATTCGGTGGGCAAAGAAATATGCCAGATGTTCTTCTGACAGATCAAACAGTCCAGCTCCTGCCTGCAAAAATGAGATTTCCAGGTTGGCAGCCAATGTGTATGCCCAGCACATATTGGAAGGCTTTTGATTCCTTACCGGGATGGAAATACTGCTTCGGGGATCGTATTTCGCAGGATAAGACGCAGCTCTGGCAGCACCTACGCTTCCTGTATCACCATTCCCATTGCCAGATGGCGGGTCTACATAGCTTATGGGCTGCAGCTCACGGATCGGCTCCAACTGAGCCTCAATCTCCGCATCGGTCAGATCGTCTTCACATTTCTCTTCTTCGACAGAATCCGGATCCATGCTGCCAAAGCCAGAATCTTGTTCCTGAAGTTCATCAGTACCACCATCTGAGAAACCGTCTGACAGTTCTTCCGATTGGGAGGGATTTCCATCTGTCATGCCTGTGAAGCTGGCATTGCCTGACTGACCGGCATCGTCTTCCGTACTTCCATTGCCAGCCTGGCTGTCATCGCCTTCTACACTTCCATTGCCAGCCTGGCTGTCATCAGCTAAAGTGCTTCCGCTCCCTGACTGATCATCACCTGCTGAAAAATCATCCTGCACATAAAACTCTTCCGCAGTCATCGCATCCGACGACACAGCTGATACAGCGTCTCTTGCGCTTTCCATTTCCACACTTTCCGTCCAGACCATACTCTGCCCGGCAATATCTGCTGCCTGAATAGGCAAGCCTGTAAAAATCAGGGACTGGGCAAGTAACAGACTTACAGCTGCTTTTTTCAATAATTTCTTATATTTCATATTTACTCCTGTCGTTCTGAGCTTCCTGTTTCGGAGTATTTTTCACACAGGCTCCAGAGCGTATTAAAAAATCACCAGAACAGAATTTTCGTTCAAACAGATATTTTTCACTTATTTATGATTTTTTAGATATTTTTCCAGAAAATGTATTAATTTCTCCATTTCTTCCTGAGTCCCTACCGTGATCCGCAAATGATTGTCAATCCTCGGCTTCGGGAAGTATCTTACATAAATATGCTCCTGACGAAGGGCCTCAAAAATTTCTTTGGCCGGACAGCTTTTGTGAGAAGCAAAGATAAAGTTGGTCTTAGAATCCGGGAATGTGAAACCAAGGGCAGCCAGTTCTTTCTTCGCCCATTCTCTGGTAGCAATAATCTTCTCACAGGTTTCTGTAAAATATGCTTTATCCTGGATAGCTGCCACACCGGTTGCAAGAGTGGTACGATCCATAGTGTAGGAATTGAAGGAATATTTTACATCGTTCAGAAATCTGATCAGCTGTGGATTGCCGCATGCAAAGCCGATACGCATTCCAGCCATGGAACGGGATTTGGAGAAGGTCTGGACTACCAGAAGATTGTCATATTTCTCTATAAGCTCCAGTGCTGATTTCGCTCCGAAATCTACATATGCTTCATCTACGATCACAATGACGTCCCGGTTGTGTAAGAGAATCTCCTCGATGTCACCGAGGGGCAGCTCCACGCCTGTAGGTGCATTGGGGTTCGGAAAAATAATTCCACCGTTTTCTCCGAAGTAATCTTCTTTGCGGATACAGAAGTTCTCATCGAGAGCTTTACATTCATATGGGATTCTGAAAAGATCCGCCCATACGTCATAGAAAGAATAGGTGATATCTGGAAAAAGGATCGGTTTATCTGAGTTAAAGAAGGTGAGGAAGCTCATGGCAAGTACATCATCTGAGCCAACACCTACAAAAACCTGCTCGTCTTTCAGTCCATAGCTCCGGGCAATTGCATGTATCAGGTCGCCAGCTGTAGGGTCCGGATAAAGGCGGAGGGTATCTGGCTGAATCTCGTGTAATGCTTTCTCCACGCCTGGTGCAGGGGGATATGGGTTCTCGTTTGTGTTCAGCTTGATCATGTCCGGCTGGTTGGGCTGCTCGCCGGGTGTATAAGGTACTACTTTACGAATGTTTGCTTCCCATGTATTCATTTCGGTCCATCCTCGCTTCTTCGTATTTTTATTATAATTTCCTTTTGAAAAAATCTGTAGTATGCATGTTTCTGCATAGTTATTAGTATTTTACTTTTTTCCTTGGAGTTTGTCAAATTTCGTTGTGGGGTGTTGCGGTGCTTCTTTCTGCGGTTATATTGCTATTTTGTGGATTGGTCGTTATTCCGGACGCGATTTCACAATGTATATTCACCGCCGCGCGTCGCAACGTTCCGGCAAGCTAATGACTAACTACGACTAAGACGCTCAGGAGAGCCTTCGCGCCTAAGTCTCCGTAAGTCATGGATCTCGCCTCCACTAAAACCGCTCCTGAAATGCGCGGCTTGCGAATATACATTGCAAAATCGCTGGTTACTGGAAAG
>NZ_QUIO01000068.1:0-11814 GCF_003480145.1 Ruminococcus sp. AM42-11
GAGTGAGCTGTACGCCGCGGTTGGTACGGATAAATAAAGTGGTATTCAGCTGTTGTTCCAGACAATTCATGGCCCGGGTAATATTAGGCTGGCTGTTGTTTAACGCCTGGGCCGCCTTGGTAAAGTTGTGGTATTTTGCCACATAATAAAAGATCTTATAATACTCGAAATTAACGTCCATAATATTTTTTCTTTTTTGACATGTCATATATTTATTTCAGCCATATCAATTATATCTTTTACTTATTACTACGTCAAGCGTATTATGTACTCGAATAAAAAAGAACGCTGTTGTAGGGCAAAAAGCGGTTTATTGTAATAGGAAAACAGCAGCCCGACCAGTTTTCAAAGGAGGAACAAATGCTTACAGCAGTAACCGGTATTAACTGGGGCGATGAAGGAAAAGGACGTGTGATCGATCTTCTTGCAGAGCAGGCAGATGTGGTTGTCCGCTACCAGGGCGGAAACAATGCAGGTCACACAGTGGTAACCACCCAGGGCAAATTCGTTTTAAATCTTCTCCCCTCTGGTATTTTACATCCAGGTGTGGTGTGCGTCCTCGGGGACGGAATGGTGGTTGACCTGGAACATCTTTCCCAGGAAATCCATGAAATAGAGAAAAAAGGAATCCGGGTAACACCGGATCATCTGAAACTTTCAAAACGTGCTACAGTCTCCATGCCATGGCATAAGGTGCAGGATGAGTTAGAAGAAAACAGACTTGCAAAGACAGGAAGTGCCTTTGGTTCTACCCGCCGTGGAATCGCCTATGCATACAGTGACAAGTACCGTAAAAAAACACTTCGCCTGGGAGATCTCCTTCATTTAAAAGAGGATTCCGTAAAAGCCAGATTAAAAACCATGCTGGAGGCAAAGAACCTGGAGCTTGCAGGCTGTTATCATCAGGAGCCAATGTCCTACCCTGCACTCCTTACCTGGTGTGAGGAACAGGCTGAACTGTTTGGTCCCTATATTGCAGACACCGGGGAATATCTGGAACAGGCAGTGTCAGAGGGCAAAAAGGTGGTACTGGAAGCCCAGCTTGGAGCCATGAGGGACATTGATTACGGTATTTTCCCCTATACCTCAAGTTCCTCTACCATTTCTGCCTATGGTCCCATTGGCGCCGGAATCCCTGGAAAATCCCTGGATCACGTAATTGGCGTTTTAAAAGCGTATTCCACCTGTGTTGGCGCAGGTCCTTTTGTGGCAGAACATGCCATGTCCGATGACTGGGAAGAAGCGTTGCGGAAAGCTGGCGGTGAATATGGTGCTGCCACCGGTCGTCCCAGAAGGATAGGTCCCTTTGATGCCGTAGCCAGCCGCTATGGGTTAAAATGCCAGAATGCAGATAAGATCGCGTTGACAAAAATGGATGTCTTAAGTTCCATGAAAGAGATTCCTGTGATCACAGGCTATAAACGTGACGGTGTTATAGTAACCGATTTTGATCCTATGGATGAACTGGATAGTTATACCTCTGTAGTAGAAATGCTTCCAGGATGGAAATGCGATATTTCGGGCTGCCGGACCTATGAAGAGCTTCCGGAGAATGCAAAAGCTTACATTCGTATCCTGGAGCAGCTTCTGAACCATGAAATCCAGTTTATTTCCGTCGGAGCCAGACGGGATCAGTTTTTAACAAAAGGAGCCTGGTTATGAGACATTTGATCGATCCACTTGATTTTACCCTTGAAGAAACTACAAAAGTTCTGGATCTGGCTGACCGCATTGCAGAAAGTCCAGAAGTGTACAGCCATGTGGCAGATGGGAAAAAGATTGCCACTCTTTTTTACGAACCAAGTACCAGAACCCGTCTTTCCTTTGAATCTGCCATGTTAAGCCTTGGCGGAAAATCCCTTGGCTTTGCAGGTGCTGAACAGTCCAGTGCCACAAAAGGAGAAACGGTAGCCGATACTGCCCGGGTGGTAAGCTGCTATGCAGATATCATTGCAATGCGGCATCCCAAGGAAGGCGCTCCCCTTCGCGCTTCCATGTATGCCACAGTGCCGGTAATCAATGCCGGGGATGGCGGACATAATCATCCTACCCAGACATTAATCGACCTTATGACCATCCGCCAGAGAAAAGGTCATCTGGATCACCTGACAGTTGGTTTTTGCGGTGACTTGAAATTTGGAAGAACCGTACACTCCCTTGTAAACAGTCTGGTACGTCATCCAGAAAATGAGTTTTACTTCATCTCCCCGGAAGAGCTTAAAATCCCGGATTACGTAATTGAAGAGACCTTAAAGCCTAACCATTCTTTTTACAAAGAGGTTACCAGCCTGGAGGAAACACTTCCCAAACTGGACATACTCTATATGACAAGGGTTCAGAAAGAGCGTTTCTTTAACGAAGAAGATTATGTCCGGTTAAAGGATACCTATATTTTAAACCGCGAGAAGCTGAATCTGGCACAGCCGGATATGCCGGTTCTCCATCCTCTTCCAAGGGTGGATGAGATTGTCTCAGATGTGGATCAGGATCCAAGAGCCGCTTATTTTGACCAGGTACAAAACGGAAAATATATCCGTATGGCACTTATTATGGCGCTGCTTGAAATCCCGGATCCGCTGACAGGAAGGACGGTGCTGTAATGTTAAAGATTGAATCTATCCAAAATGGAATTGTGATCGACCATATCCCGGCTGGAAAAGGAATGGATATTTACAAGCTATTGGAACTGGACTCCCAGAAGCAGTCCATTGCCCTACTGCAGTCCGTAAGAAGTGAAAAATACGGCTGTAAAGATCTGATGAAAATAGAGGGGCTTACAGAGCCTGAGCGTCTTGAAGTCCTTGGTTATTTGAACGATGGAGTCACTTTGATCGTAATTCGTGATGGAAAGGTGGTAAAAAAATATCATCCTGTTCCGCCAAGAACTTTAAAAATGTAATCAAATGCAAAAATCCCCGCTGCATTACCAGTACGGAAGCAAACTGCGAGCACATCTTCAAATTGTCCTCCAGTGGAAAATATAGATGTATTTACTGCAACCAGGAAGCTTCCCTCTTAAGATAGAAACTACCAAACCCTCCCTTGTATGTCGCTTAAGAGGAAAATACCCTTTAGGTTTATTTCTATTCCTAAAGGGTATTTAAAAAAATATTTAAATGCATTAGCAGTCATGGCAATAATAGGGATCGTCTTTTCCAGTTCATGGGAACTTCTGCGGATTGCTTTCGTTGCCTCATAGCCATTCATAACCGTCATCTGCAAATAAAGTCGCATACAAGGATCCAATCACACCCGCACCATAAATCAATATTCTCATAAGAAACATTCCTCTTACCCCAGTGCCACATCCAGGATCATCATCAAACTAAATCCAAGTGCAAAGAAAAGCGTACCAATATTCGAGTGCTGTCCCTGAGACATTTCCGGGATTAGTTCTTCAACCACGACATACAACATGGCTCCTGCTGCAAAGCTCAGTAAATATGGTAATGCCGGGATTACCAGCTGTGCAGCAAGAATCGTCAGTACTGCTCCAATCGGTTCAACCACTCCTGAAAGTACACCTCCCAGAAATGCCTTTCTTTTACTTTCCCCCTCTGCCCTAAGCGGCATGGATATAATCGCTCCTTCTGGAAAATTCTGGATAGCAATTCCAAGTGATAAAGCAAGTGCACTTGTTGCTGTAATCTGTGCATTTTCAGCAAGAAATCCTGCATACATTACACCAACAGCCATACCTTCAGGGATGTTATGCAATGTAACTGCCAACACCATCATCGTAGTACGGCCAAGTTTGCTTTTCGGTCCCTCTGCCTGGTCGCTTCCAACATGAAGATGCGGAATCAAATGATCAAGTGCGAGTAAAAACAATATACCAATCCAGAACCCAACAACTGCCGGAACAAATGATAAAGTTCCCATATTCTCAGATTGTTTAATTGCCGGAATCAGAAGACTCCAGATTGAAGCAGCAACCATTATACCTGCTGCAACCCCTGCAAGTGCACGTTGCACTGACTTGCTAAGTGTTTTTCTCATAAAAAACACGCATGCTGCACCTAGCGTTGTTCCAACAAATGGAATCAGTATACCTTCAAAAATATTTATTAGCATAAAATTTCCTTTCATATATGCTCGAAAAAATTTATTGGCAAAAGTAATTATCTTCAGCGATATAGTATTTATTCTATAGCTTGTTGATTATATTCCCTAATATCTATTATTCTATAGTTTGTCATATTTTTATCATATTAGGCTAAACTAACTATCTAATTTAAAGGAAACCGTGCAAAAAGCAAGCTGTAATTTCACACGGTTTTCTTGTACTTAAGTATATCATTTACGTAATCATGTAACAATAGAATTTTTTCAACAATGCTTTGATTTTTTTCTGGACAATTGAAGTCATTGTCTAAAGAGTACATATTTAATATTCTGCAGCAATTTACAAAAAGCCGGAAGCCCGGTCAAACCAAAAATCCTGTTTTTATTTTTCTTTCATATAAACTATACAATTTCTCACATTCCATACAAATCCATCCTGCTTCGCCTGTGTATAGCGGATATTTTCGGTTCTCACAGTATTCTGCTTCATAATTTCTTATCATTTCCAAAAGGTTATTGATATCCCCCATCTGCGCAGCAGCCATTCCTGTCATTGCCCACAAAAAGCCATTTCTTTTTTTATTCAGCTTCTGCCACTGAAACCTTTCCGTAAACTGCTCATATAATATCTTTTGCTTTTTCTTCTCTTTTACTGGAAATTCATAGATCAGCGGATAAATCTGAGCAACTCCATCCGGATAAAAGTCTTTCTGGTGATACAGATCACTGTTTTCAATAATTCTCCATCTTTGATTCGCATCATCCCAGAATAATTTTTCAATCTGCGCCTGTAGCTTTTTACGCATTTCACTGACTGCCTGCATATCTTTTAGTCCTGCATGTTCCAATTCGTACAGGCCTTTCCATACTTCCAGATTATCCATCAGATAAGCTGTTGTATTTTCTTCTGAGACCTGTGTAATTCCATCCTGCATCAGGCTTTGAATCTTTTTTAATGCAAGGCTGATTCCCTTTTTCCAGTTTTCCGGCAGGTCTGTACTTTCTGTCTTTTCCAGATATTTTCCCATAAGAAAAAGATACATACCAAGATACCCGTCTTCCGAATCAGCCTTTTCTTTATAAATAAGTTTCCCACTCTCTTTCCTGTAGATTCCCATTTTTCCATCTGTTTCAAGCAAAATCCCGGTATGCCAGTCCAGATACCTGCCAACAGCTTTTTCCTCTGTTTCAGTAATGGGGCAGTTCTTTGTTTCTGCCAGAAGCCCCAGTGCAGCCATACATGCAAAGTATGGATTAACATCTCCGGCTTTACTTCCATTCATGTAAAATTCACCCTCAGGGCCCTGATTCTCAAGAATCCACTTTTTTTCTCCGGTCAGGACTGTTTCCAGCCATTTCTGCCGGGCATTTATTTCTTTTCTCAGGTTCTGATAATAAATGAACATAAGTGAAATCCCCACAGTTATGCAAAATATAATAAGTTTCATCACGTTCTTTCGATGTTTTACTTTTCTTCTGCATTGATTGTGTTTATGCTCATGCATCTATATCCTCCAGGATTTTTCTGATTTTGATACTTGCAGTCCCATCACCATAAGGATTTCTGGCCTCACTCATCCTTCTGTAAATCTCTGGCTCTGTAAGAAGCTTTCTGCATTCTCTGTAAATATCCTCCATCTTCGTGCCTGCAAGCTTTAAGGTCCCTGCTTCCACACCTTCCGGACGTTCTGTTGTATCTCGCATGACCAGTACCGGTTTTCCCAGTGCAGGAGCTTCTTCCTGGATTCCGCCACTGTCTGTCATGATCAGATAACTGGCTTTCATCAGGTTATGGAATTCTACCACATCCAGTGGTCCGATCAGGTGTATTCTATCACATCCACCGAATTCCTCATCTGCGATTTTTCTGACCTGCGGATTCAAATGTACAGGATAAATAACCTTCACATCTGTAAATTCCTCCACGATCCTGCGTATAGCCCGGAACATATCACGCATGGGTTCTCCCAGATTTTCCCTTCTGTGTGCTGTCACAGCAATCAGTCTGCTGCCTTTTGCCCATTCTGTTTCCGGGTGATAAAAATCATTTCGCACCGTATAGTACAAAGCATCAATTCCTGTATTTCCTGTGACAAAAATCTGCTCTGGATCCTTACCCTCTTTCAGCAGTGCATCCGCTGCTTTCTGGGTCGGTGCAAAATGCAAGCTGGCAGTAAGTCCAATGGCCTGCCTGTTAAATTCTTCCGGATAGGGAGATTTCATATTATAAGTACGAAGTCCCGCTTCCTATCTCTATTTTTGTGTATGCAATTTTTTGTTCTTGTAATAAGATATGCTCCCAATATAAGAATTTCTACACTGAGAATGTAGCGTCAAGTAAAACATTTTGCTATCCGGCATATTTTTTTGTTGTCTTTTTTTTGATCACCCCATTTATTCCCAGTGTATTTTCATTTTCAGAGTACATACTAGCAATGTAACATCAAACAAAACAACAATTAACCAAGGAGGAAAATGATTATGTCAAACAATACTTCTTCTAACAAAGCAGCTGTACCAGAAGCAAAGGGCGCATTAAATCGTTTCAAATTTGAGGTTGCAAATGAGCTGGGTGTGCCGCTTACAGACGGATACAACGGAAACCTTACTTCCAAACAGAATGGTAGTGTAGGTGGTTATATGGTTAAAAAGATGATCGAGGCGCAGGAAAGATCCATGTCTGCAGGACAGAGCGGCCAGAGTGGTCAGTACTAATTCAAAAAACGCCTGATTAAGTAAAAAAATACAGGGTATTACTTACTCCTCAACGAGAAGCAGGTAATGCCCTGTTTTGAAATAGATCTTTTCTGATCCTGTGTTTTTTATTATACGCTTAGCTTCTTCTCCATGATCCAGCCGCTGATTACATACAGCACTGCCGCAATGGCAAATGATGCTGCAATATACAGGACAAAAGTAAGTTCCATACTTTTCAGAACCGGAATGAGATCCAGCAGCTTTCCAATAACAGAAGATATTACCAGGAAGATAAGGAAGCCGGCGATGCCGCTGCCTTTTTTGCCTGCAAGGACACTGGCGGATAAGATCACGGACAGGTCAGCATTCACAATGAAGACGATCCAGCTTGCCAGAAGACCAAAGAAATAGAAAGCTGCTTCTGCCGGAGTAAAAGTCACGGACCAGTTTACTTCCATAAAGGAACTCACCAGATTGATCATCTCTTTCAGACCGCCAATGTAAAGAGTTGCAACTGTCACATCAATGGCTGCCAGCGCTGCAAAAAATGCGCCTGCCATGATAATGGAAATTCCATTTTCCAGGATCTTGGCTCCCAGAATCTGATAGCTGCTCTTTGGTGTGAGAAATAACATATAACTCTGTTTGGTATTCAGGTCACGATGGAGAACATTTACACTCTCTATACCAATGTAGATAACACCAAATATTGTACACATGACCAGGAAAATAATTCCCATTGCCAGAATATTATCCTTTTTCCAAAATACACCTATTAAAAATGCAATTTCTGCAACTGCTGTGATCACCAACAGAACCAGTTTGGAAAATGCGGTTTTCCGAAGCTCATATTTCATCAACTTTAACATACTTCTTCTCCTCCATGTCCATAGATTTCACGGTATAGATCCACTACGGATTTGTGTTGATTGATCCGAAGCTCCTCTACCATGCACTGATTTGCCAAAATACCATCTTTCATAAAAATGGCTGCATCTGCTACACGTTCCAGTTCGTCTACGAGATGACTGGAAACTACCAGTGTCACATCTGGATCTATGGCTTCCAGAATGCTCTTCATGATCTGGTCTCTTGCAAGAAGGTCAATGCCGTTCAACGGTTCGTCAAGCAAGTACAGCCTAGCCTCCCTTGCCATGGTAACTGCAATTTTCAGCTTGGCCATCATACCAGAGGACAGCTTCTTCGCTTTCATGTCCTCTGTAAGCTCCATTCGGGAAATCATCTGTCTGTATTTCTCCATGGAAAAATCTTCGAAAAAGTCCTCATAATATTTTCCCACATCTGAAACTGTCATCCAGTTGTAGAAATAAGGCTCCGTGGACATATAAGCAATTTCTTTTTTACTCTCTTTTCCAATGGGAGTTCCCTGATAAAGGATCTCACCGTTGGTAGGCTTTACAAGTCCTGCTACCATTTTCATCCAGGTGGTCTTGCCGCTTCCATTGGGGCCAAGCATGGCGTATACAAGGCCTGGCTCCAATTGTAAAGATACCTGATTCACAGCAGTCTTACTGCCGTATTTCTTCGTTACTTCTCTGCTCTCTAAGATCATTTTTATACACTCCTCGTCATTCCGACTGTTCTTTCTCCAGAAGTCCGATTGCCTGGGCTCTGGAAAAGCCAAGCTGCTCCATTCCTTCCAGAAATTCCCGGATCAGGCTCCTGCCATCTCTTCCTTCAGCTGCTGCACTCTTTCCGGATCTTCTGTCACGAAGGTTCCCATCCCGCGTCTGGTAAAGCAGACGCCTTCCATCTCCAATTCTTTATATACGCGGCTGACTGTATTGGGATTAATGGTATATTCTACCGCCAGATCCCGCACAGATGGAAGCCTCGCACCAGGAGACAGCTTGCCTGTTACAATATCCTGCTTTATAGAATTTGCTGCCTGGAGATAAATTGGCAGCGATGAATTATATTCCATGGTTACCTCTCTTTCTGTATCACTGTCATAGCTGTATAGTACACTGGAATTGTATTTTCGTCAAGTGGTTTTTTACATTTTTTCACATAAGGAACAAAACAGTGTTTCCTGTGCAAAAAAAGAACATTGCATTTCCCTGCAAAGGAAATGACAATGTTCTCTTTTCTATTTCTTTTAGAATTCTTTTTCATTTTCTTCGTTTTCCATCTGCGCCTTGCTTTTCGCCCGATTCCTGCATTGCTGTTCATAATGCTGGCCCTGGTGATCTTGTCGTTTCCAAATTTCATGCGGATGGCATCCATCACTGCATCCAGCTTCTGGCGCTGTTCCTTTTTCGTACAGTCCTCAAACAGGGACATCTGTTCGAATCCGTCCTCAGTAAGCCCGGTAAGTGCCACACCGATTAGACGTAATGGCTGCCCCTTCCAGAACTCTGCGAACAGTTTTCTGGCATTTGCGTAGACTTCATCGGTTACATCCGTAGCACTTCCAAGCTTCATCTGATGGGAACGATTCTTAAAATCCAGAGTGCGGAAGGTGACAGAAATACAGGTACACTTCTTTCCTTTCCGCCTCATTCTGGTGGCTACCACATCGCATTGTTCCAATAAAATAGGCTGAATCTGCTCCATAGATATAATATCATCATTGAAAGTCTTCTCCACGCTAAAGCCTTTACTCTCCTCCGGCACTTCCAAAACCGGAGAATTGTCAATGCCTCTGGCGTACTGGAAGAGCTGATGCCCGGTCTTTTCTCCCAGAAGTGCCTGAATAGTGGACTCACTTTCCCGAGCCAGTTCCCCAATGGTGCGGATTCCGAAATCAACCAACTTCTTTTCCGAAGCTTTTCCCAGAAATAACAGATCTCTAATGGGAAGAGGCCACATTTTTGCCGGAATTTCTTCCGGGAAAAGGGTGTGCACTTTATTTGGCTTCTCGAAGTCCGAGGCCATTTTCGCCAGCAGCTTATTGGTGGAAATTCCCACATTTACTGTAAATCCAAGCTCCTGATAAATTTTGTCCTTTATCTCACAAGCTGTGGCTACGGGATCTGGGTAGATCAGGGAAGTTCCGGTCATGTCCAGAAATACCTCATCAATAGAAAAGGATTCCATTGCAGGAGCATACGATTTACAAATTGCTTTAAATGCCTGGGAATTCTTCGTGTAAAGGCGAAAATCACTAGGGACCACTACCAGATTCGGGCATTTTCGAAGTGCCATTGCCACGGGCTCACCAGTCTGTACTCCGTATTTCTTGGCAGGAATGGATTTCGCAACTATGATTCCGGTACGCGTCCTGGGATCACCGCCTACTGCAGACGGAATTTCCCGCAGATCCGGCTCACCTGCCTTTACTCTGCTCGCTGCCTCCCAGGAAAGAAAAGCGCTGTTCACATCAACATGAAAAATCAATCTTTCCATCTGATTCTCCTTCTTTCGTATTTTCCTTTATTTCCGAAAATTCTGTGATAGACTCAATATAGCACGTCAGAAGGAAATATGTCCAGATTCTTTATGTATATATTACGCAAATACGGTAACACAAAAAGACTGTAAAAGTTCTAAACTGGCTGTCATAGCGAAAAGCTGCTGCGAAAAAGGTCACCTTTAGTTCAGATAACTCAGAATATTGTCATTATCCAATGTGAACAGCTCCAATTGCGCGGATATCCATTGGATAAACGTTCTCTCTGCCAACATACTGGGAAATGTATTCTACATAATTCTCCATCTCATTTTCCGGTACAACAGCTGCAATAACACCGGCAAATCCGCCGCCATGTACTCGGCAGATACCGCCGCCGATCTTGTTCAGGAACAGCTGGGTAAGAGCAAGAACCAACGGGATCTTCTGCTCGTGGCAGTCTTTCATGCAGTAGCAGTTCTGAAGCAGTTCCCAGGACGATCTTCCGGATTCATCCATCAGCTTCAAAAATTCCTCGTAATCTGCCTTACCAATTGCCTCTGCTGCCCGTTCTACACGGGAAGTCTCTTCAAAGAAGTGAATGGAACGGAGAATTGCTCTGTCGTCCTGAATCTCGTTTACATGTGCAAGCAGATTTTCAAGAGTAGTCTCATGAAGAAGCTCTGCACCAAGTACCTTGGCTGCTGCTTTCATCTCACCTGGAATCTCAGAGTATTCCTGGCTGAGATCTGCATGGCCTTTTCCGGTGTTTACAATTACCAGTTTGTGACCAAATTTTCCATAGGAGAAGTCCAGCTTGCTGTATTTCAGATCATTTCTGTCTGCAAAGTCGAAGAGAACCGGACCACCAACTGCACATGCCATCTGATCCATCATTCCGGAAGCTTTATCCCAGTATACGTTCTCTGCGTACTGACCAATCTTTGCATAGTCTGTGTAAGTCATCTTGCTGTCGTTAAAGAAGTAATCGATGATTACGCAGATCAGCATTTCAAAGGATGCAGAGGAACTTACTCCTGCTGCTGCGATCACGTTGGTGCTTACATAGGCATCAAAACCAGCTGTCTGAAAGCCATTCTTCTTCGCACCTTCCATCATACCGGCAACCAGGGCAAAGGTTCCTTTCGGATAGTTGGCTCTGTTGATCTTGTCAAGATCAACTACGATCTCATCTCTGTAGCCTTCACTTGTAATGTGGATCACGTTGGTTCCATTCGGTGCAGCTGCGCCGATGGTATCCAGATTGATACTTCCTGCGATTACCTTGCCGCCGTTGTGGTCAACATGGTTTCCGATGATTTCTGTTCTTCCAGGGGAAGTAAAGAAATCTGCATGGTCATGTTTGTAGATTCTGGCAAAGTTGTCTGCTAGATTCTGGAAACGAGCTGCGCAGGCACTGTTCTCTCCATAGATTTTCTCAAGGTTTGCTTTTTCTGGTAAATTCATGGTCTCATTCTCCTATTTTTGTTAATATTGTTATAATTTTACATTCTGTACTCCAGCTGCCTCAGTGCATATTTTCCGCTTCATCTGTGCTTATCCGGATCTCTCATCAAGTTAATTTCATTTTTGTCGAAGGGCAATTGTTTTTAGCCTTTTTTGGGGCAAAAATTTTATTCTTTTATTCCGGTCAAAATTTGCTCCGACGCAAGATTTTCCTTTTTTGTGCATGTTAACTT
>NZ_QUIO01000069.1:0-10756 GCF_003480145.1 Ruminococcus sp. AM42-11
TAATAAAAATTATATTAACCGGTCTTATAAAAGAAAGTAAATATAGAGAGTGGTTTAAGTTAGAAGGAAGCCATATTATTGATTCATATTATTTTATTGATCCTGTTAATAGATATTTGAAAAAAATATTATTTGAACAGTTATTTGAGCATACAGAAGTAAGCGATGGTGGAAATAAAGATTTTTCAGAAATAGGTATAGATGACTTTGGTACTAGATTTTGTGTTAATTATGGCGTGTCTGAAGATAAAATAAGTTTAGCACAAGATTATGTTTATGAATATATGGAAAATGTAAAAGAAAATATAAAGAAAACAAATATTGCTGGCAAATTAATTAATGCAAATGAAAATCAAAAGTATATACAAGATAGTATTTTATAACTTCTATGGAGGTAGAAAATGTATTTAAAGTCAAATAGGGCTGGTGTCGTTGTAGAACGAATTGGAAGCAAAAGACAGCACAAATATAAACTTACAGAAAAGTCAATCACAATGGTTTCTGCAGGAACATTGGTTATACCGGTACATTTTCTTAGCGACAACTTTCAATTGTATAACCAAAATTGTAATGAGTTAATACAGCCAGAAGGGAACTTTTGGATTACTGCTGAGACCATTGATCCGTATCATGTGGTAATTGATATGTTTTAAGGAGATATAAAATGATAGACGAATATGGAAGAATCAATACAAAATCTCAAGCTATAAGGGAATTTAAAACAGAGCAAATGGCTTATCTATTAAATGACATAAATATAAATCCAGAGAAATATCCAAGTAATTATGAAGATTGGCTTAAATGGCTAGATGAAGTTAGTGGAGACTCTGTGGAAAAATTATAATATAAAATGACGATTTGAAGGGAGATATAAGATGGCAAGATTAAAATGGAACATAGTTCACGAGTGTGACGATGACAACGGAAATCCAACTCAATGGGCTGCTGAAATAAATCATCCGGATTATGGAAGATTCGTTTGGATCGACGATGAAGGTGAGAAGTTTGGAGTATACAGTGGAAAGAACTGTAATACAAAATTGGCGGAATGTAAATCTCTTGCAAGTGCGAAGAGATGGGTTGCGACATATATATTTTGAACGGAGGCGACATATGAGAATATTATATGATGAATACACATCTGGCATATTAGCAGAATATGCATATTGCATTCAGTTAGGGCATGATATGCATATTGGAGACACATATCCTATTGGTAAAATTTGGAATGGCGTTGGAAACATTTCTGAAATTTTAAGAAACCGAAAAATTTCAGTAGAAGATGAGGACGGAGAAATATATACATTGTTTTTTAGAATTATCAAGAAAAAATCGCAAATATTAAGAACTACGGTAGAAATTATTGATGCAGATTGATTAATAAAACAGATATTTAATCGGAGGTATTAGTTCGTGAAAGCAGAATACTTAGAACAGCTGATGACTATATACGATAAATGCATAGTTGAAAAGAACAAGTTAACCGAGAAAGATAAAGAAAATATTTTATTAGCAGTCGTTGATGGGCTTTTGCCTGCAGAAGATAAATATGAAATTTATCTTTTTAAAATGAAATGTGAAGCTCACAAAGTATTTAATGAATTTCATAAGTGGTGTATGAGTGGAAAACCTGTCAGAACATTTGAGGAATATGAAAATTTTTATAAAAATACACTAAATAATATATTTGTTTATCAAGTGTATGAAATAATATATGATGTGTTTCATCCTATTGTAATAAAAAAGAATTTTACATATTTGGATAAACATAATAATAATGTGATTTTCAATGATGAATTTATAATGGCTGCCCTTAAAAGTGAATTATATAAAAAAATGGTATTTAAAGAACAGGTAGAAACCATAGATTGGGAACGTAAATACTCACCAGATGAAAGTAAATTTAGGTTTGCAACGTTAGTGTCTTATAATGAATATGGCGACCCATTTATATATAATGAACCTGAATATCACCTGTATTCTGATAAAAAAGACAGAATACTATTTTAACAGAGCAAAGGAGATAACGCTATGGAAGAGCCACCAATAAGGCAAACAAAATATGAATATGAATATGGACTTTGCAAGCGAATGCATTATAGAGGACTATGGTTGGTTCAGTATGACGGTTATCCTGGTGAAATGAAGAAGACAAAAATGGCTTGTTCTTGTGTACAAGATGGTTGTGATAAGGATTGTGCAGTAATGGAAACGGCAGATGAAGTAATTCCAATTGATTGGGAATGGCACATGCTGGATAAACCACCGATTGGATGAGACTTGATAAAGGAGAGGAAATTATGAGTTACTATAATACAATTAGGTTGTTAAAAGGAACGGCATTCCTTACGACAAGGGAATATAAAAATTTTGAGCCTGGTGATACAATATGGGGAAATGATTCTGATGCAGAAGAGATTTCTCGATGGAATGAAGATGAGAAAGAAAAGGCTTTAGATGCATTGAAAAAATACAAATGCAGTTATCAAGAATCGAATGGAATGTATGATATTGAAGAATATGCATTAGAGTATTTTGATTCAGATGAAGATGGAGAGTTTGTTGCTGGATCTGATTATGATATTGCAGAAACAGAATGAAAATATAATGATTATACTTAGACATCACATTATGTGGTGTCTTTTTTATACTAAAAATGAAAGGAAGTGAGAAGTAGTGGACGAATACAAACAGTTTGATATTGTTTACGCTGATCTTTCTGGTAAAGGAACCATAGGATCTGAGCAGAAAGGTATACGACCTGTGATAATCATTCAAAATGATACCGGCAACATTCACAGTCCAACTGTTCTTGTAATGGCGCTTACAAAGGAACTTAAGAAAGCAAATCAGCCAACCCATTACATAATTAGGAAGAATAATGCGAATGGGTTGAAATTTGATTCGATGGTATTAGGGGAGACTATTACACAGATTTCAAAGCAGCGTATTAAACAGAAAATTGGTGTAGTAGATAATACCGCAGATAAAGATGGAATTATTGGAACATATATGGCTAATCTTACTGGAAAAAGTAGATATGGAAATCCATTATGGACCAAGATTACACAGCTTTTCTGTAAATTGGTTAAGGAGGGGCAAATATGTGCGAATTGAATAAGGTGGAGGCAATGGAACTTATAAAAGGGATTGTAGGAAGTAAAGTTTGTGCAATGTACTATAACAAGAAGAAAGGTATATCTTCAAAATCTAAGAAAATTGGCAAGAGGAGGGTAGAAAAAAATATTCAGAATGCAAAGATTATTACTTATAGCGATTCTGAATATATCAGGAAGATAGAGCTTCATGGAATCAAAGGGAAATTTAAATTTTCTCAATGTAGCTCTATTGTTATTCTGTTCTGATTGAATAAAAATCGAACAAAAGTTCGAAAATGTTAAATTATACCTTTTTATTGGTACAATAAAGTGGTATAATCAAATACATATAAGAACAAATGTTCTGATTTTTAATCGACATTGATCTTATAAAGAAAAATGCCCTACCAGCAGAAAGTTTGGCGACCGTCGGCTGATAGGACAGGGTTTTCTGTACCCACGGATGGATACATACATATTATGTAGCAATTCAATGGAAATGTCAATATTTTCCAATTCTAATCTCTTGCCATTCTGTAAGAGAAATTCCGTGAGTATAACTGTATATTAAATATGCTATTTGCTAAAAATGGAATTGTTATCTTTTTAAGAATAATTTCATTCTCTTTTTAGAAGCAAATGGTGTATTTAGTATACGAAAATTTCAAATGTTAAAGGAGAATGAAAATTATGGGAGTAGATAGTGAAGAAAAAGTATATCTTAATCAGGAACAAAAAAATTACATAGTTAATTATTACTATGAAAAAGACAGAAAGGCATTAAAGTCAATATGTAATAAGATTTTATCTCAGATATGGAACGATGTACCTTTTTATTACAGAGATGATTTTGAATCTGTTGCAGGTCTAACAATCTTGCAAAGTTTAAATACCTATAATCTGAAAAAGGGGGGCAAAAACTCGATGATATTAGAAAATATGTCAATACAAGTATTAAGTTAAATTTCATCAGTTATATCTACAATATAAATAACCTTAAACACGGTGGTGATGGAAATTGGGATCCTGAAAAACGTGATGAAAATGGTAAGAAAGTTAAGAAAAGCGTGAAAGTAAAGTTTGTAAATTTAGACGACAAAATAAAAGAAGGTTCAGAACCTACATATGCAGATGTTATACCTGGTGGTAAATCTGTTGAAGAAATAGTTTTTGAGAATAAAAAAGATTCAAGATTAGAAGTTTATATCAACAGATTGAGTAGAACACAAAGAGAAATTGCAAAATTACTTGCAAATGGATATAAACCAAATGAGATACAAAGTATTCTTGGTCTAACTTCAAAACAGTATTTTGATAATTTAACAGAAATGAGAAACCCTGAGAACACAAATATTTTGAAAGGATGGATTCGATAATGAAAGGATTAGATGAAAAACTGACTGTATCAAAAACATATAGCATTAATATGCTGATTCGCAGATTTGAAAGAGGTGAGGTAAGAAGAGATAATCCATTTCAGAGATCTCCAATTTGGAAACAGTATCAAAAAGATTTTCTTATTGTTACTGCAATGCATGGTTGGAAGGTTGATCCTTTAAAAATCTGTGAAGAGGTTTTTGATGATGGTAATTCTGTATTGTGGCTTACAGATGGCGGAAATCGTTATACTACATATCATGAGTTTAGAGAAAATATGTTCCGAATTGGACGTAATGTACCAGTTCCAATAATCAAGTACAGATCTTTAAGAAGAAATTCCGAAGGCAAACCTGAAAAAGATGAAAATAATAATTACATTTACGACATTATTGAATTCAATATGGTTGGAAAGAAATACAAAGATCTGCCAGAAGAATTAAAGGATCGTTTTGATAATTATGAAGTGTATGTTGACGAATATTATGAGTGTACAAGCGAAGAAGTTCAGATTCATATGCAGAGATTTAATATTGAAACACCCATGAATACAATCCAGAAGGCAACTACTCATATGGGAAGTGCTGCAGCTTGGATGAAGAACATTACAAAAGATACAGATTGTAGATTCTTTTATGAGTTTGATAACTATACTCCAAATGAGAAGAGAAACGGTACTCTTGACCGAATTGTTGCAGAGTCAATCATGCTTATTTATCACCCAGATAATTGGAAGAAAACTCAGATTAAAGTAGGCGATTACTTAAGCGAAAGTGCATCCGAAGAAGAGTTTAAAGAACTTCGTACATATCTTGATAGAATTTATGTTCTTGAAAACGAAGATTTTGACATTGTTTCAGTATTCAATGCAAAACATACATTTATCTGGCTTGCTCTTTTTGCAAAATTTACAAAACTTGGATTAGAAGATTCAAGATTTGCAGATTTTATTAGAGAGTTTAAGTACAAAGAACTCTATAGAAAAGAAATTAATGGAGAATCATTTGAGAGTATTGATGGCGACAACAGATCATCTAAGGATAAGAGAGTTGTATTTGGAAAACTCAATATTCTTGAATCTCTTATGATGGATTTCCTCTCTATTAATAAGGAAGATATTGTTGAATCTTTTGAGACAACTGACAGATTTGATGCATTTGCAACAAAATTTGAAAACACAGAGTTAATGGAAGCACTTGGAGTTCCAATGGGAAGTGACATTGATCGTATTGCTGCGCAGACACTTATGACAGTATGTGGAAAGACAGATTTTTCTGATAAAGCAATTCAGGAATTTATTACAGCTGATGAGTATACAGAGAATAACATTGAAGATGTAGATCTGTATCTGGATGAAGTAAATGAATGGAGCCTGGAGCTTCCAGCCGGTACTACACTTCTCAAGGCAAAATACGTTCCTGCAATGGTAGGATTCGTAAAATATACATATGATAATGATACAAATACAGATGCTCTTAATTGGTTTAAAGATTATGCTTTCCAGTGTACAAAACCAGAGAATGATGTTCAGAAACTTCTTAATGATATGAAAGAAGACTTTAATTCATATTTAGCATACAAAGAAAATAAGACAGCATAAGGTAGGTGGTGATAAATATGGCTATATTTTGTAGACATCCCAAAAGTGTAATTGTCGCAAAATCGAACGTAATCCAGTTTGATCAAAGTGGATTTCCTATGAGACTTGAGACTATGGAGTGTTTGATTTGCGGTAAAAGATATTATGCTTGGAATTATATTAAGAAAAGTGAACTTGATGAACTGAGCACAGGAAAATCTGTGCTCTGCAAATGGGAGAATGTGGAATGATTTGAGGTGATTTTATGATTATTATATGTCTATTGATTATTATATTATGTACAACATTTACACTTCTGGGAACTATAGATGATATAAGTAGTAAATGGGTATTCCCTATTTGTGTTATTGGATTTGCTATATCAATTTTAGGAACGATTATTTGTGTACCTGATATGATAATTACACATTGTAATACAAATAAAAAAATTTATACAAAACAACTTGAATATGAATCACTTGTAAAACAATGTCAGACTGTTTCAAGTAATTATGAGGACGTTTCAAAGGCAAACGTAATCCAAAAAGTATACGAATGGAACGTAGAAGTATATGATGAAAAATATTGGGGAAATAACATTTGGACAAATTGGTTTTTTAACAAAAAAGTCGTAGATTCATTAGAATATATTAATTTGGAAGATTATGGATTATAAGATAAAAGGAGAATTTTATTATGGCTAAATGTTGGAGGCGTCCGTATACAGAAAAAAAGTGCAACGGAAATTTGGAGTAACAACAGTAAAAGGCACTAGGTTTCCTGGTGTTGATTATACGAAGTATGAAACAGAATTTTTAAAAGTGAAAGGACGATCATTTATGAATAAATTTCAAATTGGAGATAAAGTTATTGTAACTGCACATAAAGAGGAGATGGAATATCTATGTATTAGTGCAAAAAAAGATCTTTTTAATTTGGTTGGAACAATATGTGGTGCTTGTACCAGTTGGGACAATGGAAGTATGTCTTATAAAGTTGCATTTGAAGAAAATATTGGTGGACATGATTGTAATGGAGCGTGTAAAGATGGTTATGGACAGATTGTAAATGAAAAATATTTAAAATTATACGATGAAAAGAAAAGTGAGGATAAGATTATGCATAAAAAGGAATATGAAAAGAAACCATTGGAGCAGCAGATCAAAGAGAAATACGAAAATAAAAGAAACGTATTAAATGCAAGAATTGGATTTACAGGTGGACACGAACAAACTTTAGTTCCTAAAAAAGTTTATCATGATTCAATGACTAGCACAATTGTAGTTGATTTTGGAGATAGCGTTGGAAAAATTAAAGCAAAACCAACTGCAGATGATAAGTATGATCCAAGTGTAGCATTCAATATTATTGCTGCAAAGGCAATTTATAAAAGATTTAATTTTCCGTTTGAGTCTGATATGAGTTCTTTTGAAACAAAAATAACTGCAAAATATTTATTACATAAGAATACCGGTATTGCACTTGATAAATACATTAAGTATCTTAAAAATATGGTACAGACATTTTTACAGGAAAATGAAGAATTAGAAAAAGCAGAGCAGATTCGTAGAAATCAGAAAGCTAAAAACAGAATTCGAAAAGAAAGACAGAAACAGAGAAGACAGAGTAGAAAATGAGATTAAATTAAATATTAAATAAGAAGAGTAGAGTGTCAGGAATAAACTTGGCACTCTATTTTTATATAAGGTAGGTGAGAATATGTGAGTTGTTTAATTAAGTATAACTATCAGTATGTATATATTGATAGCGAAAGCAAAATGAAGCTTGGATCTAAAGTTAGAGCAAAAGTTTTCGATGATCAGAAAGCCAAAAATCTTATTAAAAATCCACCGAAAAATATGCGGTTATATAAGTTTGAAATTGAGCCTCTGATTGAAGGAAAAACGGAATGCGAAATTAAGCAAGAGCAGATACTTCAAAGAGCTGCAGAACATGCTAAGAAAACCGGTTGTTATACAGAATTGAAAGAAAATTTGATCGTAGAAGCGAAACCAGAGGTAAAACAAGAAGTAAAAATTGAGAATAAGTCAACTACTAAAGAAGAAGATCATAACAACAACATAGATAATTGGCTTAAAAAGTTACATAGCTGTAATGGAATTAAAGAGGAAGCAAGAGAGCGAATGGAATATCTATATAAGAAATTAAGCCTAATAGACCAGGCACAGGATGTTTTCTTGCATGTTATTGAAAGTAATGAGCATCCAAATGCATCTATGGCATATAAGGAGAGAATGAAATTATCTGAGATAAGGAAAAAAAGAAGGCAAATTAAAAATGAGTTAGCCGTTGTACAAATGATCATATCTAATAATACGTCCTCTAAATTATATGAGCGAATGGTTGCAGTGTCAGAAAGTATACAAAATCCTCAGAATATTAATATTAAATACACGAATGAGTTAACAGATGACTTAATAAGTCAATTTGAAAGGATGTGACGTATTGAGCAGGAAATTTAAAATTATCCGAAACTATTGGGAAGAAGATCAAATATTATACCGGAAGGCAAATATAGAAATTGATCCTGGATTAACAGTCCTGGTTGGATGTAATGGATCTGGTAAAACAACATTGATCAATCAATTAAAAAGGCTATTAGACAAGGAAAAAATTATATATACAAGTTTTGATAATCTTTTTGATGGTGGAGAAAACGCACGAAGCTGGTCTGGATATATAGGAGATTTTTCATTTTTAGCTACTGCCGTAATGTCAAGTGAAGGTGAAAATATTCTAATGAATATTGGAAACTATGCTGCAAAAATTGGTAGAGCAGTAACAAGTGTATTAACAAAAGAAAATAAAGAGTTATGGGCTTTCTTTGATGCAGCAGATAGTGGATTGAGCATTGATGGTATAAAAGAAATTAAGAATAAACTGTTTTCAATAATAGAAAAAGATTGTAAGACAAAGGGAATCGAATTTTATATTGTGGTTTCAACAAATGCTTATGAATTTGCAAATGGAGAGCAGTGTTTTGATGTCTATAACTGCAAGTACAGAACATTTGAAAACTACGATGAATACTCAAAATTCATTTGTAAATCAAGGGAAATTAAAGATAAAAGATATGGTGTAAAGAAAGGAGAATGATTATGTTTGTTAGAACACAAGAGGGAGATAAAATTATCAACCTAAATAACGTAACAAATGTTCATTTTGGAAGAATAATTGATAACGGAAAACAGAAATATATATTGTACTTTGATAATTTTTCTGTGGGTGTATTCAAAAAGCAGGAAGATGTTGAAAAAATTCTCATGATTCTTGAAAGAAAAATTGGTGAAAGCTGCAGTGCACAAATTGTAGATGGCGATGGAGACGAACCACCTAAGATTATTTACTATACAGATAGAGTATTCAAGATTCCAGGCGAGGATGAAATTGCATGAAAAAGAATAGAGCAATTGTATACATAATGATATGGATCTGTTGCAGTATTGTTACCGCAATATCTGTAGCAGCTACAAAGCAATATTGTTGTTTGACTACGATGGTAGTGCCGTTGGCATTTATATTAATGGATTATATGTTTTTTGGAGGTGGAAAATGAGATCTATAGCATGTGCAATTATTAGTTTTGTTATTTTTTATATGGAAAATAATGTAAAAAGTACAGAAATAAAACTTAGGGCGATTTATTTAATTACATCTCATATATTTTTGATTGCTGCAATTATTTTAATGATGTTGGGAAGGTAGAGAATGATTAATTCAGTAAGTATATGTATAGTATGTGGAAAAGAGATGCCAGCATTTTATAAAGGTTGCTCGAAGACTTATGATCCGAAGTACCATAAAAATATTTATGTTTGTAATAATGAGTGTAAAGAAAAATGGGAAGCTCAATATTTTGTAGAAAAATATAAAGGAAATAAAATTTACTGTATTGATGGTAAGTATGTCCCATATTTAAGTTGCGCATATTATTTTAATACACTAGAAGATTGTAAAAAGAGAATTGATAAACCACATATAGCTTATGTATCAAGAGAAGCATTGAGAACATTTATAAGAGAGGAGTTTGGTAACGATTGAGAGATCCTAAGAGAATTGATAAATTTTGTGATGAATTTAAAAGCATATGGAAAGGAAATGTTCCAGATTGGAGATTTGGGCAGCTGATAAGTAATTTTGAATACTGGCTCAAAGGTAAGGTAATTGATATGTTCTTTCCGGAAGAAAAAGAAATGCTTAGATTATTTAAAGAATTTCTTGGCGTAAATGATACAGGAAATGAAAAAAAGATATGGGACGAAATGATGTTTTGTTCGCCACTTGATTTCAAAGATCTTGATGGAAATAAATATGACCAATGGCCAGAGGGTGTCATTTATACTCCTGGAATAAAATTAACTGGAATATTAAAAAAGAAAGCGAGAACAGGTTATTGTGGAGTGACTACAAAAGATGCAAAAAAGATAATTGACAATATATCTGATAAGCGAAAACAAAATGTAAAAGTTGTTATTGGAAATAGAGCAGAAGTCTGTGATGCAATTTTATATATTATCAAATCTAATTACGGATTAATTGTATCTGTCGATGATGCTGAAGAAATTAAATTCTGTGAAGAACTTTTTGAAAAGGTAACAACTTAAAATTGGAGTTTTATTGGAAAAGAAATTTATAAAAGGAGAATAGAAAAATGAGTAATTTAATTAATTAGAGAACATGA
>NZ_QUIO01000007.1:0-139373 GCF_003480145.1 Ruminococcus sp. AM42-11
TGGACTTGCCCGAATAACCGCCCGACCTATCCGACACAATGCGCAAGTGCCGGATAGGAACGGCAAAATTTTTTACACTTCTATTACTTCTTTATCGCACATCAGTAAAGTCACAAGGAATAAAACAGTTGATGGCGGGCGGTGGCATCGTACTGATTGGAATAAACCTGATTCCACAGCTTGCAACTTTGTTTGGATAAATAAATGGGTGGAATAACCGAAAAAATAACAGAGTTCATAAAGGATCTGCTAACAGGCTGGATCACATCAAACCTGGATACCATGTTCACCGATGTAAATACCAAAGTAGAAACGATTGCTACAGAGGTTGGGAAAACACCCCAAAATTGGAACAGTGGCATTTTTTCCATGATAAAAAATCTGTCGGATAATGTCATTGTCCCCATTGCGGGGATGATTATTACATTTGTACTGTGTTATGAGCTGATTTCCATGATTATGGAAAAAAACAATATGCACGATACGGATACGTTTATGTTTTTCAAATACATTTTTAAGATGTGGGTAGCGGTATATCTGGTTACTCATACTTTTGATATTGCGATGGCAATTTTTGATGTAGCGAATCATGTGGTATCCAATGCTGGCGGTATGATAACCGGTTCCGCATCTATTGATGTTACAGAAGCATTGAAAACGCTTCTTGAAACGCAGATTGAAGATATGGGAATCGGAGAATTACTGGGGCTTGGTCTGGAAACGATGCTGGTCAGTTTATGTCTAAAAATCATATCAGTCCTGATTACCGTCATTTTATATGGACGAATGATAGAAATATATCTTTATGTCTCTGTGGCACCTATTCCGTTTTCAACATTTACGAACAGGGAATGGGGAAGTATTGGAAATAATTACGTGAAGGCATTATTAGCGTTGGGATTCCAGGGATTTTTTATGATGGTATGTGTTGCGATTTATGCAGTTCTGGTAAATGCTATTACAGTTGCGGATAATCTTCATACAGCTATCTGGTCAGTTGCAGCATATACAGTTATTTTATGTTTCAGCCTGTTTAAGACCAGTTCCCTGGCAAAATCAATCTTCAATGCACATTAGGAGGAAACAAGAATATGGCATATGTTCCAGTGCCGAAAGATTTTTCAAAAATAAAGACAAAATTAGCACTGAATTTAACTAAAAGACAAATTATATGTTTTTCTCTGGCAGGAATTTGTGGTGTTCCGGTCTATTTGCTGACAAAAGCAGGACTGGGAACAGATGTGGCAGCAACGCTTATGATCATAGTGATGCTGCCATTTTTCTTTTTTGCAATGTATGAAAAGGATGGATTTCCAGCAGAGAAAATATTGCTTCACATTATCCGGCAGAAATTTTTAAGACCTGGAATCAGGGTCTATCGTTCCCAAAACTTATATGACCGGATTATAGAGTACGATAAATTAGAGAAAGAGGGTGCATGGCTTGAGAAAAAGGCAAAAGAAGCCAGGGAAGCGAGAAATCCGTTCCATTTCCTTAAAAAAGCAGACCGAAAAAAATAAGAAACAGAAAACCGGACTTACGAAAGAAGAAAAAAAGCGTCTGAAAGAACTTCGGATGATAAAAGCGGAGAATCAGAAGAAGAGGAAGCCTTTTACAGCGCAGGATACGATTCCATATAAGGAAATATATAAGGATGGTATCTGCAGGACAGATGATAACTATTATTCAAAGATGGTGCAGTTCTACGATATAAATTACCAGTTAGCGCAGAATGATGATAAAGCGGCTATTTTTGAGAACTATTGTGAGTTCCTGAATTCATTTGACAGCTCTGTTGAGGTACAAATTACATTTCTTAATCAACAGGTGAATTTTGATGAGTATGCAAAAAATATTGATATTCCAGAGCAGGATGACTGTTTCAATGATATTCGGAAAGAATATTCGGATATGTTGAAAATGCAGCTTTCCAAAGGAAATAATGGGCTTGTAAAAACAAAATATATTACATTTTCCATTAAGGCGGATAATCTGCGAAATGCAAAATCCAGGCTGGAGAGAATTGAAGCCAGTGTATTGAATAATTTTAAGGTGATGGGAGCCATGGCAGAGCCTTTAAATGGGGTAGAACGTCTGAAAATTCTGCATGATGTGATGAATATGGACACAAAAGAATCTTTCCATTTCCATTATGGGATGGTTGCAAAAACAGGTCTGCAGACAAAAGACTTTATTGCACCTACCGGATTTGATTTTCGCAATGACAGCTATTTTCGGATGGGACAGACTTTTGGATGCGTGTCATATTTACAGATTACATCACCAGAACTTACGGATAAACTGCTGGCAGATCTGCTGGATCTGGAAGAGAATCTTATCATCAATATGCACCTGCGTCCAATTGATCCCAAGGCAGCTATTAAAAGCCTGAAAAGTACGCTGTCAAATATTCAGAAAATGAAAATTGAAGAACAGAAGAAAGCGGTCAGAAGCGGATATGATATGGATATTATTCCAACGGACATTTCTACATACGGAGAGGATGTGGAGGGATTGCTCAATGAAATCCAGTCCAGGAATGAGAAACTTTTTGAACTTACTTTTTTGCTGATGAATACAGCGGACAATAAGAGAAAACTGGACAATATTGTGTATCAGACTGCAGGAATCGCCCAGAAATATAATTGCAATATACGGAGACTTCAATATCAGCAGGAACAGGGACTTGTGGCATCACTACCACTGGGAATGAACCAGACTGGAATACAGAGAATTATGACTACGACTTCTACAGCAATCTTTGTTCCGTTTACCACACAGGAACTTTTCCAAGGCGGTGAAGCTCTTTACTATGGCTTAAATGCACTGTCAAACAATCTCATTATGGTGGATCGGAAACGATTGAAAACACCTAACGGCCTGATTTTGGGTACTCCTGGTTCCGGTAAGAGTTTTGCAACGAAAAGAGAAATTCTCAATGTTTTCCTGATTACAGACGATGACATTATTATCTGTGACCCGGAGGGAGAATATTTTCCGCTGGTAAATGCCTTAAATGGTGAAGTTATTAAAATCAGTGCAAAAAGTAATGATTACATCAATCCTATGGAAGTGAACCTGGATGTTATTTATCATCCGGAGAAATACAGGATTAATGGCGATGTGGAGGATATTGATACCATTATTGCTGATAAAGCAGAGTTTATCACATCTTTCTGCGAGGTCATTATGAAGAAACCTCAAAATGCAGAATTAAATGGTGATGAGGTTTCCATGATTGACCTGTGTGTAAAAGACATTTATAAAAAATATCTTTACAATGATCCAAAACCGGAAAATATGCCGACTCTGCAGGATTTCTATGAACGTCTGAACTTTTATGCACCAGATAAACCAGCAGCACAGAACATTGCCAACAGTCTGCAGTTGTATGTAACAGGATCGCAGAATGTATTTAACCATCGAAGTAATGTCGATACGCAGAACAGAGTGGTATGCTTTGATATCCGGGAACTTGGAACCACACTACGAAAAGCAGGGATGTTGATTGTCCAGCATATGGTTTGGACAAGAGTATCACAGAACCGCAGTCGCAGGAAATCAACCCGTTATTATGTGGATGAATTTCACCTTTTGCTGAACCAGCCACAGACTGCTAATTATTCTATTGAAATGTGGAAGAGATTTCGTAAGTGGGGTGGAATCATTACAGGAATCAGTCAGAATGTAACAGATTTTCTTGGCTCTCTGGCAGTAGAAAGTATTGTGGGAAACAGTGATTTTATCCTGATGTTAAATCAGCACAGCGGGGATCAGAAGATCCTTGCGGAGAAATTGAATATTTCCAAGCATCAGATTTCTTTTGTAAATAACAGTAATGCAGGAGAAGGGCTGCTTTTTTACGGAAATGTAATCATACCTTTTGCAGACAGATATCCGCAGGATACCAGAACCTATGCTTTGATGAGTACTAAACCGGATGAGATTCAGACTTAACGGACAAAAAAGCAGAGGTGAGGTACATTGGGAAAACAAAAATATACGGCGAAAGAGAAGAAAGTCAGCCGTATGACCAGAAATGGTCTGGTTGAGGAAAATCTTGCAACAAAGGAGACCAGAAAAGTTACAAACAGCGATCAGGAGTTGCCTTATAAACAGAAGGATGTAGAACAGGCATTTATTACTTCTGAAAAGAAGAAAAACTCTCATAAAAAAGCTGAAAAGAAACAATTTTCCGAAAAAGTTCAGGAGGGAAATCCTGCCAAAAAAGAAGAGGCTGCAAACAGTCCTCCGGGAAAACGAAAAACACAGGGACGGTACAGATATCGGGACAAGCCTGCAGGTGTATCTGTGGATTCAGCGGTAGAAATACGTGAGCGCAAAGAAAAACACAGGAGCCAGTATCAGCGACAGAAAAAGAAACAGCAGAGACTGCAGTTTGGAAAACTGGAGACAGATGGAAGTCTGAAGAAAGAAAAGAAAACTTCGGCTGAAACAGATGGAGGACATTTTCAGGCAGAGAAGAATGATGTTTCTACAAACCGAAAAAAAGGAAAGCAGAAATATAGCCGAAAAACAATAAAAACTTATCAGGAAGTGGATAAGGCTGCAAGAAAACAGGAAGCTGAGAGGCAGAACAAAATTCCGAAAGATTCTGTTTATACCAAGAAAACAAATGAGGAACAGAAAGCAAAGGTAAAGTACCATTTATATTTCGACAAAAAACAGGGAAAACGGATGGTAAAAAGAAAACCTTGTCTTCTGTTCCAAAGAAAGCATTAAAAAATGCAGTATATCAGAAAGCAGGCGAAGACGAAGAGGAAAACAGTGCTGTAGATGCAGCACATAAGCTGGTGCGTTCAGGTGAGTGGATATTACAGGAACATAGCAGTAGAAATATCCGGAAGAACCGCAGTCAGATACATAAAGAAAACCGTTTAGAGCAAAGAGCCTGGAAGAGTGCATCCAGGTATCAATATCAGAAATATCTGGAAGAACATCCAGAGATGCAGAAAAAGCTGATCAGAAAATTAATACAGAAGCAGAGGATTAAGCGAGAGTATCAGATGGCATACCGGGCTGGGAAGATTGCAAAAGAAACAAAAGACACCTCAATCCGGTCAGTAAATCTTGCTACTAAAATTGCAAGAAAGGCACAGGAAGTATTTGTAAGAAATGTAACTACTCTGATCTCAATGGGGTTGTTATTGATTTTGCTTCTTTCCGTAATGACAGGATTTGCTTCCTGTTCGGCTATGTTTTCTAATGGAATTTCTACGGTAATCGCTTCCAGTTACATTGCGGATCCGGACGAAATTGAAAAAGCAGAGTTGTATTATACGCAGTTGGAAGCCAGTCTTCAACAGAAAATAAACCAGATGGAAGCCCGGTATCCAGGAAAAGATGAATACAGATATAACATTGGTGAAATCGGCCATGATCCCCATACATTGATCAGTTATCTGACTGCCAGGTATGGGGATTTTAAGTTTGATGAGATAAAAGGAGAACTGGAAACAATTTTTTCTTTACAGTACGGAATCACCGTAGAGGAAAAAAGTGAAACCCGGCAGGAAACATCTACAATACAGGTAGGGCAGTCATTGGGAAATGTTGTGACCAGTGGATACTGTAACTGTCCTATCTGCTGTGGCGTGTGGAGTGGAGGACCAACTGCTTCAGGGGCAATGCCACAGGCTAATCATACGCTTGCGGTTGATGCTGCAAACCCATTTCTTCCAATGGGGACGAAAGTAGTGATGAATGGGATTGAGTACACCGTAGAAGATACTGGAAACTTTGCCCAGTATGGTGTCCAGTTTGATGTTTATTATGATAATCACGCAGTAGCTGAGGCACATGGTCATCAGACCTGGGAATGTTTTCTGGCAGAGGGCAATCAGAACTCTGTGGAAGTTACCCGTACAGTAACTGCAGATGTACTGAATGTTTCTGTTCAGGCAAAACCGCTTAGAAGTGTTATTCTGTCCAGAATGGAAGAGGATGAGCAGGAAATTTATGAAGAGGTCTATTCCAACAGAGGAAATTTACAGACATATAAAACTCCGGTTGAGTTAAACTGGTATGCCTATATCAGTACCTATTATGGGTATTCTGTAAACAATGGAACCGGGCAGACACAACTTCACAGAGGTGTGACGGTTAATGTACGACAGGGGACAGAAGTGAAGTCAGCGATGAATGGTTTTGTTGTAGATGTAGGATATAGCGGAACTTTTGGAAATTATGTAGTTACGCAGGATAAAAAAGGTGTGCAGATTAAATACGCTTATCTGCAGAGCATTTCGGTAGCAAATGGTCAGGAAGTAACAACAGATACTGTAATTGGTACAACGGGAAGTACAGGAAGTGCAACCGGAAGCCAGTTATATTTGGAACTGGTCAAAGATGGGGAATATTATAATCCTGTTTTTTATATCAGTACCGGAGATAGCGGGCTGTATGGTGGAGGCGGCAGTTATGATGATGAGACTGTGCGGAGATTATTTGCGGAAGCAGACAAATATCTTGGTATGCCGTATGTATGGGGCGGTTCCAGCCCGGAGACTTCTTTTGACTGTTCTGGTTTTGTAAGCTATGTGTTTACCAATTCGGGTGTCTGCAATATGGGAAGACTTACTGCACAGGGAATTTATGACATTTGTATGCCTGTATCACCAGAAGAAGCAAGGCCAGGAGATATTATCTTTTTCACTGGGACGTATGATGCGGGAGAGCCGGTTACCCACGTAGGAATTTATGCCGGAGATGGACAGATGATCCATTGTGGAAATCCAATTCAGTATACGTCCATTAATTCTGCATACTGGCAGTCTCATTTTTATGCTTTTGGCAGGCCATAAGGAGGGGCGTATTTGAACATTGAACGAATAAAAGAAGAACTTGCAAGAACCTACGTTAAGATTGAAAAGCTACAGAAAAAAGCAAGGGATCTGGAAGAACAGAAGAAACAGGCAGAGGATATGGAGTATCTGAAAATTATCCGAAGCAATGGAGTTTCCGCAGAGGAACTTCAGTTGATGATTGATATCAGCAAGGAGGAACAAAAAAAGATATTGGAAACCAGAGAAAAGGAGCAGACAGAAAATGAAGAAATTTCATAAAAGAGCAGCTGTATTTTTAACCGCAGCTACGTTAGCAGGACTTCCGGCAGGAGCTTTCTTTTATAGTTCGCCCGGAAGTCTGACTGTATGGGCAGATAATGTAGAAGTGGAATCATCAGAAGAAAGCAGCCCGGAAGATGTTGATTTTTCAGATGGATCAGAAGTTGAAATTCATGCAGATCCAGTGGAACAGGCACAGGAAGATGCAGGAAATGATGTGACGGAAACACCAGAAGTAGGGATTACCTTTACAGAACCCGAAGGCTGGCAGACAGATACGGCAACCGTAAAAATTCAAGTGGAAGATACAAAGAATACAGGTGCTTTTTCTATTGCAAAAGTAGAAGCAAGACTTTCAGAAAATGGAGGATGGTCAGACATAACCGGAAATATGGAAGTATCCATCTCTTCTAATTGTAGTGTTTATGTGAGAGTTACCGATCAGAATGGAAATACTTATGAGCAGAATCGTTACATAGAGTGTTTTGATAAAACCAAACCAACTATTATTGCGGCTGCGAAGAATGGGATACTGATCGTGCAGGGAGTTGATGCGGAATCGGGAATTGCTGCTTTGTATGTCAATGGAAATGAATTCACAGAACTGACGAATAATACGTTAAATGTCCGTTTGCAAAAAGCGGATACTTCCTATGAATACTTTACCCTGCAGGCAAAAGACAAAGCAGGAAATATGTCAGAGATCTATAAAGTAGGAAACCCTTATTATGAAAATCCAGATGCAGTAAAAGAGAATACAGAGGTTTCCGGAACGGAGCAGAATGCAGCTTCTTTGCCAGCCGATGGAACTGCAAGTAAGCCCACCAGTGCTACGGCAACCGTAACGGAACATCAGACAACGAACGAGACTGCTACTGCACCAACAGAACCAGAAAACACAGGAAATGAAACGGATACAGAAGCAGATACCGGACGGGTGCAGGGAGAAAGTTCTGCTTCCGGCATGACAACAGGAACAGTTCAGGACAAAGGGGGAAAGGAATTTTATACGATCAAGACAAAAAGTGATAAGGTTTTTTATCTGATTGTAGATAAGGATAAAACGGATGAAAATGTTTATCTTCTTACAGAGGTAGGCGAAAATGATCTTTTGAACTTTACGGATACCAACATGGTCACACTTCCACAGAACCAGGCTATTGCAGAATCCGCACTGCCACTTGAAACAGAGAAGATCACAGAGACACCGGAACCAGAAGTTACGATCATACCGGAAGAAAAGGAAGAACCTGAGAAGAAAAGCAATAATTCCGGCACGATTTTATTAATGCTGCTGGTTCTGGCAGGAGTTTGTGGTGCTTACTATTATTGGAAATTTATGAAAGGAAGAAATACTTCTTTTGATTATGAAGAGGACGAGGACGACGATGAGGAGGAAGAAGATACAATTCGTGAGGATGATGAAGAATTAGAAGAATATGAAATGGAAGGTGAAGTAGAAGACGAAGAATCAGAGGAATAACTTTGTTTCACTTAATTACAGCGACAGGTGCAGAAAGGAGATTGAAAATTGCAGCTTGTAATTGCGGAAAAACCCAGCGTAGCCAGAAACATTGCGAAGGTGCTTCATGCCACAAACGTAAAAGATGGCTACCTGGAAGGAAAAGAATATCTGGTTTCCTGGTGTATTGGGCATTTGATTGAACTGGCTAGTGCGGATCAGTACCGGGATGACTGGAAAGCATGGAGATATGAGACACTTCCTATGATCCCGGAGAATTGGAAATATCAGATCAAAGAAAGTACCAAAGGGCAGTTTCGGATTTTAAAGGAATTGCTTCACAGAGCAGATGTCACAGAAATTATATGTGCAACAGATGCAGGAAGAGAAGGGGAGTTGATTTTCCGTCTGGTATATAACCAGGCAGAATGTAAACTTCCCTTTAAAAGACTGTGGATTTCTTCCATGGAGGAAAAAGCAATTCTGGAAGGATTTCAGCAGCTGAAAGATGGACATGAATATGATGATCTTTATTATTCTGCAGTGGCGCGAAGTGAAGCAGACTGGCTGGTAGGAATTAATGCCACCAGACTGTTTACGGTACTGTATCACCATCGGTTGATTGTAGGTCGGGTGCAGACACCTACACTTGCAATGCTGGTGGAACGGGAAAAGAGCATCGAGAACTTCCAGAAAGAGAAGTATTATCTGGTTCATCTTCTGATGGATGGATTGGATGCTGTAAGCAGCCGGATAAAAGAGAAAAGTGCTGCCGTTCAGATGATGGAGGATATGAAGGATGAAACTGCACAGATTCTTTCAGTAAAGAAAGAGAAGAAAAAGGTACAGCCGCCGAAATTATATGATCTGACCACATTACAGAGGGAAGCAAATCGTCTTCTTGGATTTACGGCACAGCAAACCTTGGACTATACCCAAAGCCTTTATGAGAAGAAACTGGTGACGTATCCAAGGACGGATAGCCAATATCTTACAGATGATATGGAAGAAAATGCTCTTCTGGTTGTCGGGGCAGTAAATAGTATGTTTCCTGAAATGTCAATAAAGGGTTCAGAACCAGATATAAAGAGACTTTTGAACAGTAAAAAGGTATCAGATCATCATGCAATTATACCAACGGTAGAAATTACAAACATGGATTTAAAAGCACTTCCGGGTGGAGAAAAGGAAATTCTCATGCTGATTGCATCAAAGTTATTATGTGCATCGGAACAGGAATACATATATGAGAGTATTAAGACTGAAATTTCCTGTCATGGAGAACTGTTTACTGCATCTGGAAAGAATGTTCTCCAATATGGATGGAAAGAAGTGGAAGAACGGTTCTTTAAATCATATGGGAAAAATGCAGAAAAGCCAGAAGAGGAGGAAAGTGATTTTCCAGATATAAAAATAGGACAGGTATTTGAATGTGTTGTTGTAAAATTTAGTGAACATTTTACAGCACCGCCGAAACATTATACGGAGGATACGCTCCTTAGTGCCATGGAACACGCTGGAAGCTCGGATACGATAGAAGACGCAGAGAGAAAAGGGCTTGGAACTCCGGCTACCAGGGCAGCGATTATTGAAAAACTGATTGAGAAAGGCTTTATTGAGCGTAAAAAGAAGCAGATATTACCTACAGCAGATGGAAGAAATCTGATCAGGATTCTTCCGGAAATGATCAAATCACCAAAACTTACAGCAGAATGGGAAAATGATCTGACACTGATTTCCAGAGGCCAGAAAAATGTAGAAGAATTTCTCTTCGAAATTGAAAAAATGGTTACCAAATTGGTAAGTGATAATGGACAGCCAGTGGAAGAATACCAGAAACTATTTTCAGATGGTCGGAAAGAAATTGGAAAATGCCCAAGATGCGACAATAAGGTTTATGTGGGAAAGAGAAATTATTATTGTTCAGGAAGTGATTGCAGTTTTACTTTATGGAAAAATAACCGATTTTTTGAGAGTCAAGGAAAAACACTTGATGAAGCAACTGTCAGGAAGCTGCTGAGTGAGAAGCAGGTGCATTTCAAAGATCTGGTATCAGAGAAAACAAAAAGGAAGTATGAAGCAACTATAAAGATGGAGGTTTCAGAAACCGGAAATCCAAAGTTTCAGTTGATTTTCCCGGAACGGAAGAAAGGAAAAAAGAATGAAGAATAAAAAAAATATGAGAAGATTTTTGTCGGGATTCTTGGCAATGCTTACAGTGTTATCTACAATGCTATCTCCAATACTGTCCTATGCGGCAGATGTAGTGCCAGTGCCAGAAGAGCCACCGTTATACGAAGCGGTAAAAAATGAACTTGATGCAGATGAGGTGGTAAAAGCAAAAGATCTGGAACTGGAAACAGGCAGTATTTTTGAAGTGGAGAAAGATTTTACCGGACTGGAAATACCAGATGAAAAAAAGGTGAAGATCACTTTCCATGAGGCAAAAAATGAGGAAAAGCAGGACTTTACAACAGATTACGAAGATACATACAAAGCTGTTTATTATGTAGAGCCAGTAAGTGGCCACCCAATTTATCAGATCAATCGTAAGCTGATTGTAAAGGAAGCGGTGGTGCAGGTTGCTGAATCTGAGAATCAGGAATCTGTAAGCAACCAGGAAGATGAGAATGAAGCAGAAGGCGAGGAACCAGCCATAGGCACTGCAGAGAGTGAAGAACCTGTGCAGGATGAGGTAAATGTAGAAATTCCGTCAGAGGATGAAATCTATGAAGAAGTAACTCCGACAGAAATTCCGGTTGAGGAAGAGCCAATAGATACACCAATCCCGGAAAACCCGTCTGAGGAAGTTTCAACAGAAGAACCTGCCATAGATGATAATCCGGATACAGACAGCACATTTGAAGAAATTACAGATACAGATCCGGAAGAAATGCCAGAGGCGACAGACGACTCTTTTACAGATGGAACAGAGAAAACAGAAGATGCAGATGGAAATTATCAGGTAAATATTGTTCGTGGAGAGGAATTTCATATTGAGCTGAACCATGAAGATGGACAGTATCAGCCAGGAGAAACCGTTGTTTTTTCCGGAGATATGCCGCAAGGCAGCTTAATTGCAGTAGGAACAACAAAAGTACAGGCAAACCAGACAGAGAATACAGAAGATTTATTGTATTCTGAGGTGACTTATCACGAAGAATCGGATAAATTCAGTTTTGAAATGCCAGCAGATGACATTGATCTAAGTGTTTCCATGGATCAGGCAGAAAACGGTATCATGTTACTTGCAACCGATACTCCATGGGATGATGCAACAAATATTGAAGCAAATAAATATTACTATTATTCAGATGGCCAGCTTCATCCGTTTGATACAGTTATGGGACAGGGTGGAAATGACAGCTACAAATATGTTCGTTACAAAGCAGGCGGAAAGACTTATACAGTAAATGCGTATTGTATGCAGCACTCCATGCAGTCACCTCCAAGTGGGACAACATATAAAAATATGGTTGAACTGGATGAAGGCGGAGATGATAAATATTTGAGAAAAGCCTTATTCTATGGATATGGCGGTCCAGGATGGGGACATACATTCAATGGATATAATGTAAAATCCATTATGGAAAAATATGGATGCAGTTCTGAGACAAGAGCCATGCAGCATTACCTGGTTGACTATTTATATGATGGCGAATCCGGATTTGGAGGTGCGCTTTCTACAACCGCTAAAAATATGCTGAAAGAGATTAAAGCAGCTCTTGCTAAAATGCCTGATCCGACAGCAATGAAACTTCTTCCAGGACTTTCCGTTAATGCAACGGGAAAGGAAACTGAAAGTTTTACCTGGAAGGCAAATGAAGCATTTACCATTACCATTCATCTGGAGAACGGAGTAAGCCTTGTTAATGAAACCACAGGAAAAACGGCATCTGGAAATGTCACTGTAAAGGGTGGAGAGAAATTCCATCTTGTAGCTACAACAGCCAATATGGGCAGTCTGAAAGGAAAGTATGCGATCACTTCCAATTTTCCCCTGGATTTCCATGCAATGCTTTTAAAACTGGAGAGTTCACAGGACATTGGTTTTGGCTACTATACAGATTCCTCTGACCTGCAGATTACAGTTGACTGGCCGGAAGAAGCAGTTATTGAAATTACAAAGAAAGATGGAGATACTGGAAAAAATCTAGCTGGAGCCGTGTATGGGGTATATAGTGATAACGCCTGCACAAAGCTGATTGTTAAGATGCCGCCAACAGACAGCAATGGTTCTTCACGTGTAACTCTTACCAAGACACAGGATACTGTTTACTTAAAAGAGATTACAGCACCGGAAGGTTATGTTGTCCAGGCTTCTTCGTATGGAGTGAAATTAGTAGTTGGCAGTACAACCAAACAGACTGTAACGGACAAAGAGCAGAAAGGAAATCTGACCGTTTATAAAGAGGGAGAAGTTTTTGTAGGAGCTGTATCTGATGAAAATGGAACTTCATTCCAGTACGAGAAACGCCGTCAGAAAGGAGCCGTTTATAACGTATATGCTGCCGAGGATATTGTAACAGCAGGTGGAAAAACAGTTTACAAAAAAGGCGCAGAAGTAGCGAAAAATCTGATCACAGGTGAGGACGGTTCTGTAACGGTAAAGAATCTTCCGCTTGGAAGCTATAATGTAACAGAAGCACAGGCCCCGGAAAATTTTTATAATGCAAAAGAAACAAAAAAAGTAACCATTTCTTATGCAGGGCAGACTGCAGAAGCGGCTTTCTCAGAGACTACCTTTACAAATGACCGTCAGAAAGCAGTGGTGCAGGTGATAAAGAAAGACAAAGATACTGAAAATACACTATCCGGAGGGCATTTTGCTCTGTTTGCAGCGCAGGATATGAAAACTGTGGATGGAAAAGTAGCAGTAAAAAAGATGCTCTGATTGAGACTGCAATTACTGGTACTGATGGAAAAGCAGCATTTAAAGCAGATCTTCCAGTGGGATTTTCTTATTATGTAAAAGAAGTCCAGGCTCCGGCTGGTTATGTCAGAAATGAGAAAGATACTTATTCTTTCCAATTCAGTTATACCAATGATGAACAGGCAAAAATTTCTTTCAGTCATACTTTTGTGAATGACAGGGTCAGTGCTGCAATCTCTTTGAATAAAAAAGATGCCGAGACAAAAGAAAATAAGGCACAGGGAGATGCTTCCCTGGAAAATGCGGTGTATGGACTTTATGCAAGAAACGACATTACCCATCCAGATGGAAAGACAGGCGTTATTTATAAAGCCGGAAGCCAGATTGGTACGCTAACTACCGATAAAGAAGGAAAAGCAAGGATAGAGAATCTTTATCTTGGAGAGTATTACATCAAGGAAATTACCCCATCCGTAGGATATCTGGCAGACGAGCATGAATATGATCTTGTATGCAGTGATGAAGGTGATCTGACAGCGGTTGTAGAAAAAGAGTGTACCTCACTGGAAACGGTGAAGAAACAGCCGTTTGAACTTATTAAAGCTGCCAATAATGGAGACACAGATGCTGCATTACTATCCGGAGCTGGATTTAGTGCATATTTGGTATCTTCTTTGGTGGTAAAAGAGGATGGAAATTATGATTTTTCCTCTGCAGAGCCGGTTGTGATCGGTGAAAATGGAGCAACAGAAATTTTTACAAATGAGAAAGGTTATGTAAAATCCATTGCAATTCCATATGGAACATATCTGGTGAGAGAAACTACAACACCCCATAATTACAAACCTGTAGATGATTTTATTGTCCGGATTACAGAGAATAAACCAACAGAGCCGCAGACATGGAGAGTTCTTTTGGACAAAGAATTTTCTGCAAAACTGAAAATCATCAAACAGGATGATGAGACTAAAAAATCAGTTTTAATTCCGGGAACAGAGTTTAAAATTTATGATATGGATCATGAAAAATATGTAGAGCAGGTAACTACATACCCGACAACTGTTACACATACCTCATATTTCACAGATATAGATGGATATCTGATACTGCCTCAGAATTTAAAAATTGGTCATTATAGAATCGAAGAGGTAACAGCACCGGACGGTTATACCATTAACAAAAATTATGTCGAAATACAGGTGGATACCAATACCCTGTATCAGACGGATCCGGTTTCAGGTGATGCGGTCATTGAAGTGGTATATGAGGACCATTCGGTGAAAGGAAAACTCACTGTACAGAAAAAAGGAGAGGTTCTTTCGACCTATAAGAATGATTTTAGGTATGAAGTTCAAAACCTTTCCGGTGCAGTATATGAAGTATATGCTGCAGAGGATATCTATACAGCAGATTTCCAGAAAGATGATACAGGAAAAAGAATCCTGAAATATGCAAAGGGTGAAAAAGTTGCAGAACTGACAACGGATGAATCCGGAAAAGCAGAGCTTGATAATCTGCCTCTAGGAGAATACAAAGTTGTAGAAAAGACTGCACCGGAGGGATTTGTATTAAATGAAGAAGAACAGAAGATTTCTTTCGTCTATGCAGACCAGAATACACCAGTGATCTCACAGAGTGCAGAGTTTATAAATGACCGCCAGAAAGTAGAAGTGTCAGTTGTGAAAAAAGATGCTGAAAATGAGAAAGGGCTTTCTGGAGCAGAGTTTGGTCTTTACGCAAAAGAGGATATAAAAGCAGGGATAAGGTACTGGTAAAAGCAGACGAACTGCTTACAAAAGCGGTAACAGGTGAAGATGGAAAAACTGTTTTTGAGCAGGATCTGCCATTTGGAACTTATTATATAAAAGAACTGGCAGCACCAGATGGTTTTGTATCTTCAGATGAGCAGATTGAGGTGACTGCGAAATATCAGGGACAGGAAGTAAAAACAGTAAAACTGGAAACCGTTTTTAAGAATGAGCCGACAACAACTGAATTTACGAAATCAGATATTACAACAGGTGTGGAACTTGACGGAGCAACACTGACGGTTTTGGATTCAGACGGAAAAGAAGTAGAAAAATGGACTTCTGTAAAAGGAAAAGCTCATGTAATAAAAAGACTCCATGTGGGAAAAACCTACACACTTCGGGAAGAGTTTGCACCATATGGTTATCTGCAGGCGGAGGAAGTGAAATTTACAGTTTCTGATACTGCAGATGTTCAAAAAGTAGAAATGAAGGATGCTGTTCCGGTTGGACGAATCATCATCAATAAAAAAGGTGAATTTGTCAAGGAAGTTACCTGGAAAGATATGCTGGCAGGCGGCATGGACGCAGCATTTGGCTATGTTACAGGTTCTTTGAAAGATGTTACTTTTGAAATTTATGCAGCGGAGGATATCAAGGCTGCAGATGGGGAAAGCAGTGATTATTATAAAAAGGACGAATTGGTAGCAACAATTACGACAGATGCTCTTGGATATGCAAGATCAGAAGATCTTCCTTTAGGCAAATATTATGTAAAGGAAAAAGAGACGGCGGATGGATATGTTCTGGATGGAGAAATCAGAGAGGTTGATCTGACTTATCGTGATCAGAATACTCCGGTTGTGACTTATGATGAGGACTGGCAGAATAACCGCCAGAAAGCAAAAGTAACTGTAGTTAAGAAAGAAAAAAATACAGACCGTGTTCTGGAAGGCGGAGTATTTGCACTTTATACAAAGAATGATATTTTAAATGCAGAAGGCGAAGTAATCCTGAAAGCAGATACCATGATCGAGCAGAAAGCTACGGATCAGGATGGAAGGATTGTATTTACGGCAGATCTTCCAATCAATGGCAACTACTATGTAAAAGAAGTGCAGGCTCCTGCTGGATTTGTGACAACAGAAGAAATCAAGGAATTTGATTTTGCTTATGCGGGAGAAGAGGTTGCAGAAGTATCCTTTGAGTTCACTTATGAAGATGAGCCAACTACTTTTGAAATCACAAAATCAGATATTACAACCGGGGAAGAATTACCAGGTGCAAAACTGAAAGTATCCGATTCAGAGGGAAACGTTGTGGATGAGTGGACTTCCGGAAGCACACCACACATCATTAAGGAACTGGAAGTTGGAAAGAAATATACATTAACAGAGACAATTCCTGCTGATGGTTATGCAACTGCAGAATCCATTACGTTTGTAGTAGAAAATACTGCAGATATACAGAAAGTAGAAATGCAGGATGATACAACAAAAATTCTGATCAGTAAAGTTGATATGACAGATGGAAGCAGCGAGGTCAAAGGTGCTAAACTGTATATTCTTAATGAAAACCAGGAAGTTATGGAAAGCTGGACATCTGGTGATCAGCCCCATTATGTAGAGAAACTTTCAGTCGGCACTTATACGTTGTTGGAGGAAACAGCACCGAAAGGCTATATTGTGGCAAATAAAGTGACATTTGAGGTTAAGGACACCGGAGATGTTCAGGGAGCCAAAATGGAAGATGAACAGGCAATGGGCAAGGTAATCTTAAATAAAACGGATAAAGATACCAAGAAGCCAATGAAAGGTGTAGAATTTGCCCTTTGTGACAGCAAAGGTAAAGTTCTGGAAACTCTGGTAACAGACAGTGCTGGTCATGCAGAATCAAAGAATTATCCGATTGCGACTTTTAAGAATGGGCAGTATAAAAAAGCAATCACATATATCCTGAAAGAAACAAAAACACTGGATGGCTATCAGCTTGATGAAACCGAGCATAAGATTCAGTTTGAATATGTCAATGACCGTACTCCTGTGATTGAATATACTCTGGATCTGACAAATAAGAAAGCTCCGGAAAAAGACACTCCGGAAACATCAGAAAACCAGGGAGTCAGCACTCCTGGTTCCCATGGTTCTGATGCGACTTCTGTATCCAATTCACCAAAAACAGGAGATAATACAAATATTGCTATTTTTGTGCTGGCACTTGCAGTATCAGCAGGATGTCTGGGAACTGTAGTGACAGTTAAGAGAAAACGCAAATGATAATATAAATAGTGTTCTGGGGCTGTGGTTACTGCACAGCCCCATTTTGAAAAGGAGAAGAAATTGAAATTAGGAGCAAGAATAAGAAAAATCCGTATGTTTCGCAACATAACTCAAAAGGAATTGGGACGCAGGTTAGGATATGGGGAAAGTAGTGCGGATGTGAGAATCGCCCAATATGAAAGTGGACAGCGTACACCGAAGCAGGAAACGCTTATCCGGATAGCAGAAATATTGGAAGTTGATGTCCGGAATTTTTTAAGTCCTGGAATTGCGACAATGGACGAATTAATGGAAACTTTATTCTGGATGGATGAAGAAAATAGAGGGCTTTTTCATCTGTTCCTGCTAAATGATTCAGAAAGTGAAACAGTTGGAATCACAATAAGGGATAAAAAAACAATGTCTTATCTGCAGGAATGGATGGGGAAAAAGCAGAAACTGGGCGATGGAAGAATCACAGAAGAGGAATATCTGGAATGGAAACTGCATTGGCCAGAGGATAAGAGAAAAACAGAATATAAAACCGTATGAAGTAAAAAGGAATTGCTTTGCGGAGAGTTACCTGTTAGAATATTACTGGAGTAACCGTGTACAGGGTTGGTAAAAACCTCCTGGATTTTCAGATCCCGTTAAGGGATACAGAAGAAGGGAGGTGGAGCGAATGGATACATACGAAGTCTTGAGCTTATTGTTCTTAGGCGGTACGTTTCTGATTGCTTTGCTTGCCTATTTGGATAATAGGGACAACAAGCGAAAAAAATAGCCTACCCTGTCTGCCAACAGGATAGGCAGCTCTCTTTGAGAGCAAAATAAATTAAAACCTAATCCAGGAGCATCCACCTTGTGGGCGGTTACTCTTTTCAATTAGAATATAGCATTTTCTCTCCGAAAAGTAAAGTACATTTTATGCAGCCAATTCTAAAAAGAGTAGGCTGTTTTTTATTGACAGGAGGGAAGTTAAATGTCTAAACTACAGGACATCCGAAACTTGATACAGGAACATGCCGTATCAGTGAGCAGTTCGCCAGGGGATTGGATGGATTATATGGACACAGCATCAAGGTTATATCGGTATTCTTTTTCAGACCAGCTTCTGATCCATGCACAGCGTCCAGACGCAACAGCCTGTGCATCACTGGAACTATGGAATGAAAAGATGTTACGCTGGGTAAATCGTGGTGCAAGAGGAATTGCCCTGTTTGATGAAACCTGGCAGAACACCAACTTCGTTATGTGTTTGATATTTCGGACACCCACATGGTAGCCGGAGGCAGAAGCCCGTATCTGTGGCAGATGCAGGAACACCAGAGAGAAGAGATCCTTACGCATCTGGAAGAGGTCTATGGTCTGGAAGAAAAGGATACGGCAACCTTGCAGGACGCATTGATGGCGGTCGCAAGGGAGATGGTCAGTGACAATCTGGAAGAATATCTGGATGGATTGGAATATGCAGTAGAAAATACTTATCTGGAAGATTTGGATGAGGTGACGATCCGCAGTGATTTCCGTCAGCTGGTAACAGACAGTGTTTACTATATGCTTTCCAGACGATGTGGGATTGAGCCAATGGAACTTCTGGAAGAAGAGGATTTCATGCACATCACAGATTACAACCATCTGTCTGCCCTTACATTCCTTGGAAATGCAGTGAGTCAGCTCAGTGAGAGTATTCTGATCGATATTGGAAGAATTGTACATAAAATTTCTCTGGAAGAAGCGAGAAAAGAGGTTGAAATTTCAAAGGAAAGGAATTATAATAACTTTACCACGTTAATGCGTGAAACTAAAAACCGGGATGCAGAAACGAAAAAAGAAGAAAATATTGAAAATGAAGGAGGAACCGATTATGGAACTGACATATCATCGCAAGGGAGATTACCTGTTTCCGAATCTGACCGTCGAAGAGGAAGAAGTGACGATCGGGAAATACGGGATGCTGCGGAGGACATTTCTGAAGGAACACAAGAACAGCCTTTATCAGAGCCTGTTCCTGACCGGGAAGCTGAACAGCCATCTGGAACAGATCGAGAAAGCAGCACAGGAGAGAATGGACAGCCAGATGGAGAAATTACTGGAGAAGAATCCGGCACCGGACAAGGAAGCAGATCCGATGGCATGGACAGCACACATGAACGCACTGATGGCAACAGCGGAAGAGAGCATCTTGACGGAATTGGTATACAGTTAGTCGAAGATACAAGAGAAGATGGATTGAGTAAAGCAGAGGAAGAGATCGCCTCTGCTTTATCTTTGCCCGAATATCCAACCGCAAATGAACAAAGACGGCAGATCGAGGAAAGGGCAGCTGCCCTTTATGCCGGAGAAATCCCGATTCCAGAGGAAGTTGTTGATGAGATCTTACGGACAGGAGGAAACCGGAAAGCCAGCCAGCTCCGGATCATCTATAATTTCATGAGCGAACAGACACCGGAGGAATATACGGAGTTTGTAAAGCGTGAATACCGTAAAGGTGGAAAAGGCTTTCAGATTGATGGAAATGAATATTCAGTCTGGTTTGATGAAACTGGGATGCAGATCTCAGTGGGGCATACGGTTACAGACCATATCTTAGATAAGGCATTTTTATCATGGGAGGATGTCAGCGGACGTATCCATCAGCTTTTAGACCAGGGTGAATATGCACCACAGTCTGTATTGGATGCGGCAAGAAGTAATGCAGTAAAAGAACACGCCCAGGCTCTTGCCTATATGAAAGGGGATATGGCAGAAGGAGTAGCGGAGATTGTCTTTGACGAAGAGGACTTACCACATCTTCGCAGTATTTATCCAGAGATCACGGATTATTTAGAAGAAAAAATAGAAGATCCCCAGTGGCTTTCGGAACTGAATGAGAGACTGGATGCACTGGCAGAAGCCTATGAAATGGACAGCTCTCTTATGCGTTTCCATCACTATAATCCGATAAATATCTCAAAGCAGTTTCAGAAGTTTGCTGCGGAGGTCATCCCTTATCAGGCAAGAGATGGGTTTGCATGGAAAGAACATCAGATGTTCATTACCCAGGATGAGATAGATGCTTTTCTCGCAAGGGGTGGCCCTTATTCAAAAGATAGGCTCAAAACTTATTCTTTTTATTTGTTAAATGAAAATGAAAAATCCAGAACGGATTTTATTAAAGAAAAGTATGGAACCAATAAAAGGATTCATGCACTGCCTGATGTAGATGAGTTTTATGTAAATTATGATAGGAAAGGACTGCTTCTTGCAAGAGGTGATGATAATAGTCCATATACTTCAATTTCATTATCTTGGAAGAAAGTTGCCAATAGAATATCCTATCTGATAAAGAACGACCAGTTCCTGCAGGCAGAAGATTATGTCCATATGTCGGAGTATGAACGGGAACAGATGGCGAATAAGATACTTAGTTTTTATGCTCGTCTTCCGGAAGGAATAGACAGACCATTTACCAATGACTTTTTTGGGGATGTGTCGAGAGCAGAATTGATGGCAGTGTTGGAAGGAACAGAGCAGACAGAGGAACTGTTACAGAAGATGGATGCGGCATTGGCAGCTCTGCCATTGGATTTTGAAGCATATGGGACAAACTATCAGCAGAAAACAGAACTTCTTTCGGAACTTCATCAGTATGTAGAGGGGACTTACACAATATTCCCAACACCGGAAGCAGAACCATCCTTTGCGGGGCCGTCTGGTCATCAGATGACCATGTTTGATTTCTTAGATACTAAGTCGGTAACAGAACCGACCGTAGTAGATATGTCAGATGTAGAGGAAATAGAAGAGGAAGAGGTTACTGCCAAAGAAGATATTCCGGAAAGTCAGGAACAGGAAAAAGCTGTGTTAGAACCACACAACTTCCGTATCCAGGATAATGACCTTGGTGCAGGCGGTCCGAAGGCAAAGTATAAAACAAATATGGAAGCCATCCATTTGTTACAGACTTTGGAGAAAGAAGAACGTCTGGCAACACCCGAAGAACAGGAAATCTTATCCCGTTATGTTGGATGGGGTGGCATCCCACAGGCATTTGAGGAGAGTAACAGCAGCTGGGCGAATGAGTATCTGGAATTAAAGAATACCTTATCATCAGAAGAATACAGTGCAGCAAGGGCATCGACCTTAAACGCTTTTTATACGTCCCCGACCGTGATCCGAAGTATGTATGAAGTACTGGAAAATATGGGACTGAAACAGGGAAATATTTTGGAACCGTCCTGTGGTGTCGGTAACTTTATGGGACTGATCCCGGAGAGTATGGGCAAAGCCAATATGTATGGTGTGGAACTTGACCCGGTTTCGGGCAGGATCGCAAAACAGCTTTACCAGAAAAATAAGATTGCAGTACAGGGATTTGAGGAAACCAGTTATCCGGACAGCTTTTTCGACTGTGTGATAGGCAATGTTCCATTTGGGGCGTATCAGGTCAGTGACCGCAGATATGACCGGCATCATTTTATGATCCATGATTATTTTATTGCAAAATCCCTTGATCTGGTGCGTCCGGGCGGCGTAGTTGCAGTGGTAACTTCCAGTGGAACGATGGATAAGCAGAATCCGGCAGTGAGACAGTATATCGCAAACCGGGCAGAACTGCTTGGAGCCATCCGATTACCGAATAATGCATTCCAGAGAAATGCCAATACCAGCGTTGTTTCTGATATTCTGTTTTTCCAGAAAAGGGACAGGGCATCCATTGAGGAACCGGAATGGTTAAATCTAAAGGAAACACAGGAAGGCTATTCAGTCAATGCTTATTTTGCAGAGCATCCGGAAATGGTGCTTGGTGAGTTTACTACAGAAAGTACCCAGTATGGAAAGCAGGAAGTGACCGTAAAACCAAAAGAAGGAATTACCTTAGAAGAACAGTTAAAAGAAGCCGTCCAGAATATCCATGGCACGATCACGGAACTGGAACTTTCGGATACAGAGCTGGAGGAGGATGTTGTCTCTATCCCGGCAGACCCGGAGGTAAAGAATTTCAGTTTTACCGTAGTGAATGATGAAGTCTATTACCGGGAAAATTCTGTGATGAACCGCATGGAGCTTCCGGCAATGACAGCGGAACGTGTCAAAGGGATGGTGAAGATCCGTGATGTTACGAATGAACTGATCCAGTGTCAAATGGAAGAGGGAAGCGCTGAACAGATCACAAAGCTGCAGGAAAAACTCAATGAAGAATATGATGCCTTTACAGCAAAATATGGTCTTATCAGCAGCAATGCCAATAAGCGGGCATTCAGCCAGGACAGCAGCTATTGTCTTTTGACTTCTCTGGAATTTCTGGATGATAAGGGAGAACTGAAACGGAAAGCGGATATTTTTACCAAAAGGACAATCCGCAGGGCAGAAACGGTAACTTCTGTAGATACTGCCAGTGAAGCACTTGCGGTTTCTATCGGTGAGAGGGCAGGCGTTGACCTTTCCTATATGGCACAGCTTTCCGGGAAAACAGAAGAGAAGCTTACCGAAGAACTGGCGGGGGTAATCTTTAAGAATCCGATTAGTGAAAAATGGGAGCCATCGGACGAATATCTTTCTGGAAATGTAAGAGAGAAACTGCAGATCGCCAAACAGTTTGCAGAAGATCACCCAGAATATCAGGTGAATGTGCAGTATTTAGAGCAGGTACAGCCAAAAGATCTGGATGCGTCAGAGATTGAGGCAAGACTTGGAGCAACCTGGATTTCAGAGAACTATATCACACAGTTCATGGCAGAGACATTCCATACACCAAGATATTATGTAGGGAGCAAGGTCAAAGTCCAGTATGCCGAAGTGACCGGACAATGGAATGTTATGGGAAAGAATGTGGACAGCTACGGAAATGCCCTTGTCACTTCCACTTATGGAACACAGAGAGCCAATGCCTACCGTCTTTTGGAAGATGCCTTAAACCTTAGAGATACCAAGATTTATGACACGGTACAGGATGCCGAGGGGGAACACCGGGAATTAAACCGGAAGGAAACAATGCTGGCACAGCAGAAGCAGGAGCTGATCAAAGAGGAATTTAAAGAGTGGATATTTAAAGACCTGCACCGACGGGAAGATCTCTGTAAGATTTATAATGAACGATTTAACAGCATCCGTCCACGGGAATATGATGGAAGCCATATTCAGTTTGTCGGCATGAACCCGGAGATCACCTTGATGCCGCATCAGAAAAACGCAGTGGCTCATGTGCTGTATGGAAATAATACGTTACTGGCTCATTGCGTAGGAGCAGGAAAGACGTTCCAGATGATCGCAGCCGGTATGGAATCAAAACGGCTGGGACTCTCACAAAAGAATCTTTATGTTGTGCCAAACCATCTGACCGAGCAGTGGGGCAGTGATTTCCTACGTCTCTATCCGGGAGCAAATATCCTGGTGGCAACGAAGAAAGACTTTGAGCCGGCAAACCGAAAACGGTTCTGTTCCCGTATTGCGACAGGGGATTATGATGCCGTGATCATCGGCCATACGCAGTTTGAGAAAATCCCTCTTTCAAGAGAACGGCAGATTGCCATGCTGGAAGATCAGATCGCAGATATTACGTTTTCCATTGAAGAAGCGGCACATCAGGCAGGGCAGAATTATACCATCAAGCAGTTGGAAAAAACAAAGAAGAGTCTGCAGGCGAGGATGAAGAAACTCAATGACCAGACTAGAAAGGATGATGTAGTAACTTTTGAGCAGTTGGGTGTAGACCGGCTGTTTGTGGATGAGAGCCATAGTTTTAAGAACTTTTTTGTATACAAAAATGCGGAATGTGGCGGGTATCTCACAGACGGATGCACAGAAAAGTTCGGATATGTTTATGAAATGCCGGTATATGGATGAACTGACAGGCGGCAGAGGAATCACCTTTGCTACAGGTACTCCTGTATCAAATAGTATGACCGAGCTTTACACTATCATGCGTTATCTTCAGTATGACACACTCATGCGTATGGGTATGGGACACTTTGATTCCTGGGCGGCAACGTTTGGGGAGACAGTAACCGCAATCGAATTATCACCGGAAGGAACGGGCTATCGTGCGAAAACACGGTTTGCCCGTTTTTTTAATCTTCCAGAGCTGATCTCCATTTTTAAGGAAGCTGCGGATATTCAGACATCGGATATGCTGAATCTTCCTGTACCGGAAGCAGAGTTTATCAATGAAGTCTTAAAACCAAGTGAAGAACAGCAGGAAATGGTCAGTGCCTTTTCGGAACGTGCGGAAGAAGTAAGAGCCGGTCTTGTGAATCCAACGGTGGACAACATGCTCAAGATTACCAATGACGGAAGAAAATGTGCATTGGATCAGAGGCTATTAAATGAACTCCTTCCGGATGCAGAAAAAAGCAAGGTCAATACCTGTGTGGAAAATGCTTTTCAGGTATGGGACGAGGGAAAAGCAGACCGGACAACACAGCTGATCTTCTGTGACTTGTCTACTCCAAAAGGGGATGGGACTTTCAATGTATATGATGATGTCCGAAACAAACTGGTTGCCAGGGGAATCCCGAAAGAAGAGATTGCTTTTATCCATGAATACAACACGGAGGCAAAGAAAGCGGAACTGTTTGCAAAGGTACGGGCTGGACAGGTGAGAATCCTGATGGGTTCCACTCCAAAACTCGGTGCAGGTACCAACGTACAGGACAGACTGATTGCTCTCCATCACCTTGACTGTCCATGGAAACCGTCTGATCTGGAGCAGCAGGAAGGACGTATCTTAAGACAGGGAAACCAGAATGACAAAGTAAAGATATTCCGGTATGTGACGGAAAATACTTTTGATGCGTATATGTGGCAGATTTTGGAGAATAAGCAGAAGTTCATCAGCCAGATCATGACCAGTAAATCCCCGGTCAGAGCTTGTGAAGATGTGGATGATACGGCACTGTCCTATGCCGAGATTAAGGCTCTTGCTACAGGTAATCCGTACATTAAGGAAAAAATGGATCTGGATGTGCAGGTGAGTAAGCTGAAACTTCTAAAGGCAAACCACACCAGTCAGATTTATCGTCTGGAATCCGATATTGCAAAGAATTTCCCGGTACAGATCAGTGCATTGAAAGAGCGGATTGCCGGGATGCAGATAGATTCCCAGGTAGTAAAAAGCGTGGATTTACAGGACAATGACACGTTTGTCATGACGGTAGGGAATGTCCTTTATGAAGATAAGAAAGAAGCAGGCGAAGCGTTGATCGCTGCTTGTGCAGGATTAAAAACCGTCAGCACCGGCGGAAAGGTCGGAGAATATCATGGGTTTACGTTATCCGCTTCCTACAATATGTTCTCCAATGCGTTTGAACTGACGGTCAAAGGAAAATGCTCTTATAAGCTGGAGATCGGAAAAGACCCGGTAGGAAATATGCAGCGTATCCATAACACCCTTTCTTCCATTGACAGGAAGCTGACGGAAAGTGAGCAGAAATTGGAAACCGTACAACAGCAGCTTGCTACTGCACAGGAAGAGGTAAAGAAACCATTCCCGAAAGAAGCAGAGCTGAATGAAAAGATGGAACGGTTATCCGAGTTAAATGCATTGCTGAACATGGATGAAAAGGGTAATGAGACGATTATGGCAGATGAGGATATTGGCAGAGAAGGAAGTAGCACAGATAGCAGGGATACTGCAGAAGAAAAAGAACTTCCGGAAACAGCAGACAGAATCCATAAGCCATCTATTCTGGAACGCTTAAAGCAGGAGAAGGCACAGCAGAATACAGCGGAACAGCCACCTGTACAGAAAGCTGCAAAGAAAAAACACGAACAGGAGTTATAAAAGATTTCCCGTCAGAGTTTTCTCTGGCGGGGACATAAAATGGAGGGTTTGTTTATGGCAAATAATATAGAAAAACAGTTAAAAGAAATATCGGAACGGCTGGAGCAGGGAGTAAAGGAAATCTTTACATCGGAGCGATATACCGAATATCTGAATACCATGTCAAAGTTCCATAATTACAGCTTTAATAACACGCTGCTGATCACCATGCAGAAACCGGAAGCAACACTGGTGGCAGGGTATCAGGCATGGCAGAAGAAGTTTAACCGTCATGTAAAACGTGGAGAGAAAGGAATCCAGATCATTGCACCAGCACCGATCCGGGAGAAACAGGAGATTGAAAAGATCGACCCGGTAACAAAAGAGCCTGTGATTGGGGATGATGGACAGCCGGAAACAGAGATTGTGGAGATGGTGATACCGAGATTCCGCATAACGACAGTGTTTGATGTCAGCCAGACAGAGGGAGAACCGATCGCAGAACTGGAGGTGCCGGAGCTTACCGGAAGTGTACAGTTTTATGATACGTTCATGCAGGCATTGCAGAATATTTCTCCTGTACCGATCCGCATGATGAATGTGGAAGGGGAAGCAAAAGGCTATTATCACCAGACAGAAAAATATATTGCGATAAAGGAAGATATGAGTAATGTCCAGACGATGAAAACCGGAGTCCATGAAGTGAGCCACGCATTGCTGCATGACCGGGAAGTAATGGATGCGGAAGGCGTCTTAAAAGACCAGACAACAAAGGAAGTGGAAGCAGAAAGTATCGCTTACATAGTCTGCAACCATTTTGGTCTGGATACTTCAGAATATTCGTTTACCTATATCGCCAGCTGGTGCGAGAGCAGGGATATGAAGGCGTTGAAAGCATCAATGGATACCATCCGAAAAACATCTGCAGAGATCATTGGGAACATTGAGGAGCAGATGCATGAGCTGGAAAGAGAAAATACCATGCAATATGAAGAAAAAGAAGCATCTGCCACCAGACAAGAAAAACTGGAACAGGACAGTGCGGAAATGATTGATGAAACTTTGCTTTTTCATGGAGAAAGCGGTCGTTTTGCAATCTATCAGATGGATACGGGCGGAGAGCATACTTATCAGTTTATGGGGTTTGAATCGGCTAAAAAATTAGGCTATACCATTGAGGGGAAAGACTACAGGATGGTGTATGCGGCTCCGTGGACACCAACGATTACATTAGAGGATATTTTTGAGAGATTTAATATCAACCGCCCGAACGATTTTCATGGACATTCCTTATCGGTAAGCGACGTCATAGTTATAAACCGGACGGCGGAGACAAAGGCTTATTATGTGGATTCTTTCGGCTTTGAGGAACTTCCGGACTTTGTACAGCAGAGAATGGAGATGCTGGAAAATAATCATACCAGAGCCTATCCCCCAGTCTATAAAGGAACACTTGCTCAGGCAATGGAAGAAAGGGATGTAGATGCCTATCTGGATTCCAGAAAGTTAAACATTGATTGTAAGAAAGCAATCGAGGAAGCGATCGCATTAAAATTTGACGGATTGCATTTAGAGGAAGATGCCGCAACGCAAGTGTTAGAGCAGTTTGGAGAAGAACGTATGACGTTTGTTATGGCAAATACGCTCCGGGAACTTTCTTATGACGGCAGATTTTCCAGGCAGAACAAAGACTGGGCAGAACATATCGAAATCCCGGAAAATATCAATCAGGGGAAGAATCTGAATCAGGATTATGTGATAGAAAGCCATCCAGCAGTGTTAGATGGTTTTATTGATATGGCAAGGGCAGAGATCCGGATGCAGAAGATTGAACAGGCGTTAGATGAAGCGGAAGTTACCATTACAGCAGATACCAGAGGATTTGAAGCAGATGGACATGCGGGAACCTGGCATACGGTGGATGAAAGAGAGTATGCAGGGGAGAAGTTTTTCTTCATGGAACATGATGAGTATGGTTCAGATGTGGCAGGGATTATCGTATCGGAACATGGTCAGCTTATTGCAGAAGATCTCTGGAATGGGTATGATGCAGGAGCATTGGAAGCTATTTCAGAATATCTGCAGGAGAAAGGGATTTCTGTAGAGGGACTTATGCCGGAACTGGAGCCGGATGAACTGGCATATAAGATTGACGATAGGTATTTTGCAATCCAGAGAACAGAGGAAGGCTATGATTATACCTTTTATGCTTTGGATTATGATGAGATCGACGGCGGTGCCTATGATAATCCTGATATTTCTATGCGTCAGGCAATGGAAGATATTCTTGAAGATGAGGATATGTCCCTGGAAAATGCCGTTCCCGTTGACTATGAGGATTTGATGGCAGAAGTGGAAGAAGCAGGCGAACGGCAGATGCAGCTGGCACAGTTATTAAAGAATTGTCCACCAAGTATTTTTGAGGATTATGACAGGGAAAGAGCAGTGGATACCTGTGAGGGAATTGTAATGCAGTTTACCAAGAGCAAAGGGTATCTGACCGTACAGGCAACGGAAGAAGGCTATTTTTATATTTTTTATGATTCTGACCTGCACGAAATCCATTCCAATGATTATGACGATCCCAAAGTATCTGTTCAGAAAGCTACTTATGAAATCTTAAAAAGTGAAAGAATGGATGATATGGAATGTGTCAAAGTGGACTATAAAGAATTTGAGGCAATGACCATCCAACATTCAAAGGATTTACTACAGGCAGGTGAGCTTCGTGCGACTTCTGAGATTGGAAGAGATGAAGCAGCATTAAATGGTCTTAGCAGGGCAGAAGTGGAACGGGGTGTCTTGTATCACGCACAGGGTATTCTGGAAGATATGGGATTAGAAAATGAAGTAGAGCTGCTTGCAGCAAGGGTGCATGGTTCCAGAAGCAGAGAGGAACTTTACAGAGATGATTCTGACCTTGATGTGGTGCTTTCTTATCGTGGCAATATCCGGGAGGACAGTTTCTTCAATGAATTAAATGCTCATGGTATAGCAATGGCAGGTATTAAGGTGGACATCAATCCTATCGCAGAAGAAAGAATCACTCTGGCAGAATATATGAAAGAGTCAGAAGCCTATCTTGATCAGAAGGAAATCGAAAAGCTGGCGGTGGATTTAGATAATTTCAGCTATGAATATGACACTTACGAGTATAAAGATATCGTTGAGAACAGGGAAGAACAGGTGAAGAAAATCACAGAGGACATTCTGAATAAGAAAACAGGGTGTTTAAAGGACTGGTTGGTTGAAGTATCGGAAGAATCTGATATAGACAGTGATGTGATAACTGCCCGGTCACTGCTCTCCCGTTTAGAAAATGCAGAAACCTTTTCTATCTTTACCAGACAATCAGAACAGGAACAGCCAGAAGCTACGATCAGTTTCTATGTAGCAGAGTGCATGGAGTTCCCGGTCATGGGTGAGTACCATAATAATCTTACTCTGGAAGAAGCAATCAAAATCTATGAAAGTATTCCGGCAGAACGCCTGCATGGAATCAAAGGGATTGGTTTTGATCTGCAGGACGGGGATGAGGATTATTCCGGGGAATACGGACTCATGAGTGGAGACAGGATAGACAGGGATCTGATTGATATGATTCCACATTATAAGGAAAGCCCATTGGTACAGAAAGCAATCAATGACATGGAAAAGTATCTGAATGAGAAACATGGAAAAGTGCAGGAGGCAGAACAGACCGTGGAAGTGAAACAGAAAGTTTCAGAAACACCATTCAAGAAAGAATCCGTATCAGTAGAATCGAACCGGGAACAAAACAAAGAGCCTGCAAAGGGTGGAAAAGGGGAACTGAAAAAATCCGTGCTGCAGTCGTTAAAAGAGTTCCAGGCAAGAGCAAAAGCACAGGAGCAGAAAGAAATGGCAACTGAAAAATCCAAAGCACATAAGAAGGGAAATGTAGAATTATGATGAATCTTGCAATGAACTTTGATACAGATGAATGCTTAGTGACCGCAATGTTTGATAAAGGCAACCGAAATGATACGATGGAAGCTATCGACAATATCATTCCATTTCTGAAAGGGGATGCGGATATGATCGGGCTTGTCTGCAATACCATAAGAAAGCTGTTCTGCATGAGTGATGAAGGCTATGAAATTTTTCTTATGGATCTGGAAGATTATAAAGCGGATTTGGAAGATAATTATAAAAAATAGAGAATATTTTGTGTGAATTAGTGTTAGATAGAATTTATTTAAATTGGAGAAAGTAGCCAATCCGATTGAGAAACTGGCACATATTATTAATATGATAAATTTTATTATTGGCTTTTAAATTTCACAATGCATCATAGTAAAATAAAGCGAGTATGTAAAAGAGCAGTGTAATTAATGATATAATAAAAAGTAAGAAAAATATTTTTGACTATCTTTTTGTACAATTTATTCGTTATATATAATAGAAAGTGCTTTCAGTAGAAAAAGGAGGAAAGAAGTGGATGCAGATTTTCTTTTGATTCACAAAATGAAAAATGGTGATGAAGAAGCTATAGAGGTATTCGTAAAAAAATACTATTCAACTATACGGAATTATTGTCGATTACATACATACACAGACTGTGATGCAGAAGATATTACTCAAGCAACATTTGAACACTTTTTTCGATCATTTAGATCGTATCATCATTTGGGAAAGACTGCTAATTATTTGTATGTGATTGCTCGAAATTTATGTCGGGATAGTTATAAGAAAAAAAGAGATATTGTGATGGAAGCGTTACCAGATAAGGGGGAAAATCCAATTGCTGTAATTGAGAATAAAATAGATATAGAAGAATCAATAAAAAAACTTCCAGAAGATTTGCAGGAAGTAGTTATTCTACATTATTTTCAGGATTTGAAATTAAAAGAAGTAGCAGATATTATTGGCATAGGACTTCCTCTTGTAAAATATAGGATAGGAAAAGCAAAAGAATTGTTGAGTGTTTATCTGGGGGATAAGAAATGATGATGACAGTTGATGAAAAATTGCATGCGTATGCAAAAAATCAGAAGGATAGAAATATAGATGAGAAAAAATTACAACAGACCATTATAAAATCGAAAGAAGCATATTGGGATGGAGAAATCGAAAGAAATATGTCATGGTTAGAATTTTTATATCAGCAAGCTTCGTATATACAGAAGCACTGGTGGTTTGCTCAAGGGGCAGTATTACTAATCCTTTGGATGACAATGTTCTTATCAGACAGTAGTATTTATACAAGGCGCTGCATGGGGATTTTGGCACCGAGTTTTGTAATATTGATACTTCCGGAACTCTGGAAAAATAGAAGCAATGGGGCTATGGAAGTAGAAGGTGCAACATTTTTTTCCATAAAGAATATATATGCCGCACGAATGCTACTCTTCGGCATGGTAGATGTTTGCCTATTGAGTGTGTTTTTGATAACCAGCACTTTTGTGTTACAGATTGCATTTATGGATATCTTAATACAATTTATTTTGCCAATGAATGTGACATGCTGCATATGTTTTCGATTACTTTGCAGTAAAGGAGATGATTATGTATCTTCCACATTATTTTCCTGTCTGATTTGGATCGCTGTTTGGACGCTTGTAGTTCTCAAAGATAGTATTTATGAGCATATATCTACATCAATATGGTGTGGAATGATGATATTATCTGTTTTATATTTGTGTTACAGTATTTGGCGAGTATGGAAATGCAGTGAAAGATATTACGAGAGTAATGGGGCAAGTGTATAAGACTATTATGGTGTCAATTACGAGAAATCACACAACGGTCGTAATCAGAGAAATGTGAGGAATTTGATTATGGAATTAGAATTGAAAAAATTAACAAAAGAATTTCAGGGATTTAAAGCAGTTGATGATATCACGCTGACGATGAGTAATGGAGTTTATGGGCTTCTTGGTGTCAACGGTGCTGGAAAAACAACGCTGATGAGAATGCTCTGCACACTTATTAAACCTACTTCGGGAAGCATATTATGTGATGGAAAAGATATTTTTGCATTGGATGGCGAATATAGGAGAATTCTTGGTTATTTACCTCAAGAATTTGGATTTTATCCGGAGTTTTCGGTTCATGATTATTTAATGTATATTGCGTCAATTAAAGGAATGCGAATAAGTATTGCACGAAAGCGTGTAACAGAACTTCTGCGGCAGGTTGGGTTGGCTAAAATGCAGAATAGAAAAATGAAAAAATTGTCTGGAGGAATGAAACGCCGTGCAGGGATTGCCCAAGCTATGCTAAATAACCCAAAGATTTTGATCCTCGATGAGCCTACTGCAGGTCTGGATCCGAATGAAAGGATACGTTTTCGAAATCTGATCAGTGAATTGTCACAGGATCGTCTCGTGCTATTATCAACACATATTGTGTCGGATATTGAATACATTGCCAACCAGGTGTTATTGATGAAAGATGGAAAGATTAGCCATTCAGGAACACAAGAAGAGATTATTCAGTCAGTACCAGTAAAAGTATGGAGTTGTGTAGTTGCAAATAATGAAGTTGAAATGTGGCAAAAACAGTTTAAAGTCTCAAATATGAAAACACTTTCGGATGGAATAGAATTACGCATTTTGTCTGAAAAATCTCCACACTATAATGCGAAAGAGGAAACGATGACTTTGGAGGACATATTCTTATATTATTTCGGAGAGAAAACAGGTGATGATTATGACGTATTATGAAATAAAAAAAGTTTTTTCAAAAAAGGAAGTAAGGTTGCGCTGATATTTATTTTTATTGTAATTTCAGTAGTCTTGTCTTTTATCATCGGGGATAATAAATATGTGAATCGTAATGGTGATGCGGAAAGTGGAATATCGGCTATGTTAAAGGTTCGTGAGTTGAAAAAAGAATGGTCAGGAGAACTGACAGAGGATGTGCTTAGAAAAATTATTGAAGAAAATGTCAGGATTTCACAGACACCGGAAGCTAAGTCGAATGATTTTAGACAGAATGATATAGCATATAGTCAAAGACAGGGTTTCATGGATATAAGGGATTTACTAAATTGTGATTATGGAGAGTTTAACGATTATAATTATTATCTGGCAGATTCTCTTTCTCCTGATGAAGCAGTAGATTTTTATTCTAATCGTATCAAAAATTTGAAAAATTGGTTAGAAACTGATGGAAAGGATCAGTTTTCTGAAAAGGAAAAAAGTTATTTAATAAGAGCGTATGAAAAAATGAAACCCCCTTTATATTATGATTATCAAGCGGGATGGAAAAACTTATTTCAATATTCACCCTCAATAATTATGATTTTGACATTGGTATTAGGTTTCCTTTGTGCAGGTATTTTTTCAGGTGAATTTCAGCTGAAAGCGAATGCAGTTTTTTATTCTTCTTATTATGGCAGAAATAAGGCTGTATGGGCAAAAGTGAAAGCAGGAGCAATCATAATAACGGCTATTTACTGGGCGGTTATGTTGTTATACACTATGCTTGTTTTGGGAATTCTTGGTGTAGACGGAGCAAATTGTCCCATACAGTCTAGTATGAGTGGGTGGAAGAGTATTTATAATATCACGAATGCTCAGGAATATATTTTGATAGTTCTTGGTGGATATCTGGGATGTTTATTTATGCAATCTCTAACTATGTTGGTTTCTGCGAAGACAAACTCATCAGTAATAGCGGTAATCGTGCCTTTTATTTTGATTTTTCTTCCATCATTTTATCAGGAACAAGTCTACCATTATTAAATAAAATTTTGGGACTTCTTCCAGATCAAATGCTTCAAATGAATCAGGTAGTTAAATTTTTTAACTTGTATGAAATCGGAGGAAAAGTGTTTTGCGCAGTTCCTATTTTAATAATATCGTACTCCATTCTGCTATTATTGATTGTTCCAGTTATTTATTTTATATATCGCAGAAAAGAAGTTTATAATTAGATGAAGAAACATCTGTTAGAGGGAGTGAAAACATAGGAAAAATATTATTATTATCGTTTAAAGATAGTGAAGAAGAAATGATAGAGTCTGTTCTTGCTGCTTTGAAAACCGGACGAAATATATATTGTGATGAAAAAAATATAAATCCATTGAAAATACATTATGGAGATATTGTTATTTTATTAGCCACAAGAGAATTATTCCGAAAGCAGAAAAAAATAGATTTGTCTTTTACAGAGTTTGAAATTTTGCATTTATTAATGCGAAGTCCTGGAAGAGTGTTTAGTAAAGAACAAATATATGATATAATCTGGAATGAACCCTATTCGGGTGATTACAATGTTGTTATGCGACATATCTGCAACATTAGAGAAAAGATAGAAGATGATCCTGGACATCCGGTATATATACAAACGGTGCGCGGTGTAGGATATCGGTTTAACGGAAATTTAGGCAGCGAGTGAAATCGCTGCCTATTATTATGGTTTTACAAAGAAGGAAGTTTGTTATGAGAAAATCTTTGTATTTTAGGAGCATTCTGTTTGAGATATTTGGACAGGTTTTGATGTATCAATTCCAACTCTTTTATTTCTTGCTTAAAAGAAACGTATTGAGTATTTAGTGATTCCTTTCTGGAAATAAGATCTGCAATTTGCTCTTGTAACTTATTGGAATTAAGATGTTTCAGGTCTATACCATTTTCCTGTAAAATATGTTCAGCACCAGCGAAAAGAATAATTTGAGATTCATATTTACGGAAATAACGATCCGGATCTTTGGAACTTTTATAATGGTCATCGTAAATTTTATTTTTCTGATATTGTTTGGCATATTTTAGCATTTCTCGAAGATGACGTATCTGAGACTCGAGAGAAACAACAGAGGTATTTACCTCTTTTTGCTGCATATGTAACAAGGCTATGCGGTCTTCAAGTTCTGAAAAATTATGTAGATTATGTGTGAGCATCTTGTTATATTCAGCAGAGACAATTTTTAAATTTTCGGTAGTGTAAATTATTCTGTGTAAACATCTCAGATTGATGATAAAATCATAGGTTTATAGAATACAAAAATATAATGTGATGGGCTGAATGGCATACTTTGCTGTTCAGCCTGTTGTTTATTTAGTAGCATGGATTCTATTGCATGTCAAGGGCGCCCGAGAAAATCGGGCGTTTATTTACCCTTGATATGCGATTGGATCTGTGCTTAATCGATATCCTCTGGCTGGATCCGATCCCCAAAATAGATGCATAACTGATCCAGTGTCAGACCCCAGTCCCAAGCCTTTCCGGTCCATTTTTTTGTAGCATCCATCATTGCCAGATAGAGCATCTTGAAAAGTGCATCATCGGTCGGAAAAATAGTCTTGGATTTCGTAACCTTGCGTAGCTGGCGGTTAAAATTTTCGATAGAATTTGTAGTGTATATTAATTTACGTATCTCAGATGGATATTTAAAATAAGTGGATAATTGTGTCCAGTTATTTCTCCAAGATCCAATGGAAGCAGGGTATTTTTTGCCCCATTTTTCTTCCAGATCTTCCAAGGCTGTGAGCGCAAGATCTTCTGTATCAGCTTTGTAAACCAGCTTTAAATCCGCCATAAATGGTTTTAAATCTTTGTAAGAGATAAATTTTGTAGAATAACGAATCTGATGCACAATACACCTCTGGATCTCCGCCTGTGGGAATACTGCATGGATGGCATCCCCGAATCCGGTCAATCCATCTACGGATACGATCATGATATCTTCCACACCTCTGTTTTTTATCTCGTTGAGAACGGACAACCAGTATTTCGCACTTTCATTTCCTCCTACCCACATGCCGAGAACCTCACGTTTTCCATTCAGTTTAACACCTATAGCAACGTAAACAGCTTTTTTTACCGTTCGATTGTCTTCTCGAACATGGAAATGTACCGCATCCATAAAAACAATGGCATATTTTCTTTCCAGCGGCCGATTTTGCCATTCTTTTGCGATAGGAAGGATTCGATCTGTCATATGTGATATCATTTCTGCTGATGCATCCACACCATAAACATCTTTGAGATGAGCGGAGATATCCCTTGTCGTCATTCCTTTTGCATACATAGAGAGTACCTGATCTTCAATGTTTGAGATATCTGTCTGATTCTTTTTCACAATCTGCGGTTCAAAATCTCCCTTTCGATCTCGTGGTATATCCAGATCGATCGTCCCCATTGAAGAGGTGACTGTTTTAGGACTATAACCATTACGGCTATCGTCTGTCTCTTTGTTCTTGTAGTCATACTTGGAATATCCAAGGTGATCATCCATTTCAGCTTCTAACATACCTTGCAGCGTTTCGCCTAGCAGGTCTTTCAGCATGTCCTGGACGTCCTGGGCATCCTTTGGTTGATAGTGTTCCAACAAGCTACTGATGAACGCTTTGCGTTCCGGATCCATTTTTCTTCTTCGTGCCATAAAAAAATCCTCCTAAATTGATATTTATTTTAACATCAATCCAAGAGGATATATAGCTCTTTTAGAGTTTACACAGAATTAATTACAGTCTCAAATTTTCCTTATTTGCCCATTTCTGAAGCCCAATGTTTCCTGCTATATTGGGAGCATTGGTATCTATTAATTTGTTATGAACAGAAGGAAAAATAGCTTTCTGACGTTTATTTTCAATGCGTTCTTTGATACGTTCTTTAGTAAAATTTTTTCCTAAAGATTTAGCACTTCCACGCACTGGACGGGACATATCGGGAGAACGAAAGGTAATGTATTTTCTGCTGTTTTCGCCAAATTCTGCGTTTTTTATTTCATATCCTTTAGCTTCCATAAATGCAAGAAATTCTGAGTAAGTGGAAACAATTCGGATTGTCTGGTTGATATCTTTTCGCAGCTGCGCTTTTTTACTGGATTCAGATTTATTTGCAGCCCATTCATTGTATTTCATTCCTTTTTTACCATCTGGCATAATTGTGGACAGGTTATGTTCCTAGCATAAAGTGTCGCTGAGATTTCGTATTTTCCAGTAATTCTTTTTACAGTCATGGTAATGAGAAAAAGTGATGTTATCTGCAGAACAGAAAATTAAATGGTTATGTACATGACCTTTATCAGTGTGTGTTGTCAGAACATAGGAGTATTTTCCCTCCAGTAAGCGATCCGCAAGTTCTTTGCCAATTTGATGGGCTTCTTCATAGGAAACTTCACCAGGGGAAAATGCCTGAATCAGATGAAATGCCTTATTTGTATTGTGCGGATCTCTGCAGTCATGTGTATGATCCAAAGTGTATTTAAAGTCAAGAACGGCTGTTTCGGGAGAGCAGGCAAAGGAAGAAATATATAGATTCTGGTCAGTTTTATCTGGATTGCAGATGTATTCTATTGCTTTATTAACGGTTGTTTTGATACCATGGATTTTTGTAACTGCCATATTTTTTCCATTAACTCCTTTATATCGTCCAGGTCCTTTGGGTAAACTGTATTGGTACTGTTTATACGATGGGTGATCTGATTCAAATTGCTGCTGATATTGCCCAACAGGGTATTCATTTTTCGGATATGAGAGTAGTCTACTTCATATACAAATCCATATAAGATCATTTTCCGTAGAAAGGCAGATTTGCTTTTCATCCTGGAAAGACGATATTTTTCTTCTAAAATGTATTGTTCGTCATCATTCAAATAAAATTGTACGGGATGAATTCTGGTACGTTTGCTCATTGAAATCCTCCAATTCGTTTTTTTCTATAAAAAAGAGTACAAAAAAACTGTCTAACCAGTTCGGTTATGACAGTTATATTACTTGACTGTATGATGTTTTGGATAGATGTGTCTACAGTTTATTTTAACAGGAGTAGGCGGAAGCGTCAAATTAAGAAATTATAAAATATGAGAGGGCCAGGGATACTCCCTGATACATTTTGGTAGAATGAACCGGAAAGGGAATTTGACAAAATGAGCCAGGTGTCATGACACTGGCAGTGCTTGCTTCTTTTGGGGTGTAGCCTGCAAAGCAGGCTATGCAAAAGCTATAAAACATAAATAGAACTGTGAGAAGTGGTTGAGAATACAATCCTGATAGCGTATAATCAGAGAAAGAAATCGTAAGTGAGGGATAAATTTGAAACGTGAAGAAATTTTTCAATATGTAAAAGAGCAATATGGAACTGAACCGGAATATTTATGGAAAAAAGATCCTGATTCTGCGGTGCTTCGACATAAAAATGGAAAATGGTATGCTATAATTATGGTAGTGGAAAAGAAAATACTGGGATTAGAAGAAGATGGAAACATTGACATCCTGGATGTAAAATGTGATCCTGATCTGGTTGGGATGATTATTCAAACGTATGGATTTTTACCGGGGTATCATATGAATAAGCAACACTGGATTACGATTCTTTTGGATGATTCTGTCAGTGAAGCTAAGACGCTGGATTTTCTGGATATGAGTTATGATTTAATTGACAGTGGGAAGTAATAAAAAAGGAAGCCTTTCAGAAAAATCTCTGATCGGCTCCCAGGTATTCATTCTGGATATGTATAAGTTGATCTTTGCAACAGGATATTTTCCCAATCTCGTTCATGGCGCAACACTCGGAGAATATGAATCTCTTTTGTTTCTTCCATTATAATATAAAAAATAATAGATGGCGGAAAAGATCTTTTATGTATGGAATATCCTCTGTACAGAATTTGAGTTCGGGGAAAGGCAGTACTGAACTGGCCTAAATTCTGCATTTGTTCTTTCAGATCAGATTGAAAACGGTCAGCACGTTGCTGGCCGAATTCTTCTTCAATATAATCTGCAATGTCTGTGACATCGTAAATTGCTTCCCAGGTTAAAATAATTTTATATTCTTGCATTTCTTCGTGCATCCCTTAATTCTGTGATTTTGCGAAAAGCATCTTCCAGTGGCAATTCACGACCAGCTTCCATATCATCAATTCCCCGGTCTAACATGCGGAGAAGATGATTGTTTTCCTGGTTTTTATCGGTTGTAGGGACTTTTTTTGTTAATTCCATGAAATCACTCCAATCATACGGTTTATAAATAGTGTATGTTGTTCAGAAGTATCTATCCATAGTTTAGCATAGAATGGGCAGCAATACAATTGAATTATTTTGCAGGAGCGTCCGTCAGACCAAGAAGATATTCGCAGGAAACATTAAATACTTCGGCCAGTGCGACAACTTCGTAGTCGGGAACGAAACGTGTGCCTTGTTCAATTCGCAGGATTGCCAGATCATTAAAATCATATCCTGCAAGTTGTAATTTGGCAGCGAGTGTTTTCTGAGTAAGATTATGAGCCTTTCGTAATTCTTTTACCCGTTGTCCTATTCTGTTTTTACTGTTCGTTTTTTTATCCCAATAAATAATCATTCTGATCCTCAAAAGTTTCTAAAGATGAAGTATTATTATTGATTTTAAGGAAAAATATTGTTACTATACTTCTAAAGATGAAGTTTTTGGAAAGTTTATTTGATTTTTGAAATAAGAAAATGATAATGCTGCCTGTAATGAGAAATAATTCTAGTGAGAGGTGGAAAGAAGATGAATGAATTTTATGAAGCAGTATCGAATTTGTTTGAGGAATTGCGCTGTGACTCCGGAGAAAGAGAATATACAGTACAGCCGGAAGAATGGAAAGAAGCAGAGAAGAATTTGAAACAAATACAAAAGAAGCTGCCACTACATCTGGAAAAAATCCCAGAGCGTGAGCAGAATTTCTGGAATAAATATCTGAATCAGTTAGAACATTTCCATTATGAAGAGGAGCAGCGGGCTTATTACCAGGGAATGATGGATGTAGTTGAGTTTCTTATTAATATAGGGGCAATAAAGAAATCCACGAATGTTAAGAGAATGATGGAAAAATACGCACGTTAAGAGTGGCGGTATGGGAAACCATACCGCTTCTTCAGAATAATTCAGATAGAATTCAAATGAATTTCAGGGATCTTGTTTATCGTGGTCTGTAGGAATTTTGTATGTGCGCAGGTATGCTTCTACGATGGCAAGGATAGCGGTAATTTGCTCATCGTTGCATTTTGACAGGTACATGAGCAGGCGTTGATAATCAAGATTATCTGTATGATTGTTTGGATAAAACAATGGTTCAGGAGGAACATTTAAAGCGCGTACCAGTTTTCTGATTTTATGAAAACTGGGAACTCGGCCCCCATTTTCAATTTCCTTTAAATATCGGCTGGACATTTCTGCTTTTTCAGCTAATTCTTCATAAGTCAATTTTTGCTCGTGTCGGGCGTTCTTAAAAAACAATCCCAGTTCTTTATCTGTTTGTTTTGGCATATGATACACCTCCATGTTTAGTGTATAGTTCCCTTTCTTGAAAGAAAATGAACTAATATTTCACTAAAAAAGAGGGTGATATTTCACTTTTTAAAAGACATATAAAATTCTGAATTTCCGTAAAACAGATCCGGAGGTATTGGAAAGATTAAGAATTTTATTGTCTGGTATCACATCCGTCATTACGTGACGGATGAAATAGATAAATAGTTCAAAAAAGCAAATAAATTTCTTTACCTCAAAAAGTGAATTATACGCCACAAGAAATGATGGCAAAATATTATCTTTTGATATAAATAGCGTCCGATGGGCTAAAAACTACCCATTAGGACGTTTTTTATATACCTCAAAATACAGGAAAAACAATTTTCTCGTATTTATTAAGAAATTTTTTAAAAATTTCTTCCCACACCCCGACAAATGCACTCATCCGTTTGGGATATGTGTGAAGGGGAAGCAAGAACTTTGCTTATTGCCTACCGGCGGGGAAGGAGGTGAACTCTTATGGAGCAATCCTCTTTTCAAGATGAGCAGACAGTCAGACATCAGTTTGATTCTCTGTGCAAGCTGGCATTGAAAAGTGAAGTTATTAATTATGAAAAGCATATGGCATATCGCCAGAAGTATGAAGTGATGTTGTCAGAATTATCAGAAAAGGAGTTGAGCAGACTTTTTATAATGGATGAGCATGAAATGGAAACACATCGTTTTCAGGTTCTGGGTTACGACATAGAAGTCAAAGATGCATTGATTGCTGAAGCACTGCAGACACTTACTGAAAAGAAAAGGAATGTTGTGTTATTATCATATTTTATGGATATGAGTGATGCAGACATTGCCAGAGAAATGAATCTTGTACGCAGCACAATTAATGAGCATCGTAGACGATCACTGGAACTGATGAGAAAAAATATGGAGGAATCTGCAAATGAAAAAAAGTAAAAAACAGAAATGCACATTTGATTTGCTGCCATTCCATGTTATTGAGGCAGCATCAACTGGTGATACTGAGGCAATCCAGGCAGTGTTGAAGCATTATGAAGGGTACATAACAGTTTTGGCTACCAGAAAAATGTTTGACGAATTTGGACAGGTGCATTACTGTGTAGATGAAACTCTGCGTCAACGCCTGGAAGCAAAACTGATTACTAAGACCTTGGGATTTGATACGAAATCATATGTAAGGAAAAGTAATCAGTAAAGGGAGTATTTAATATAGATTCCTTTTCCCCTTCAGGAATTTTGTACCTTGAAAATTGTATATTGTTTTACATACAGGACGTGAAGATATGTAGAGCCACTAGGTAAATCCGCCATGATATATCTGCTCTGTTAATGGAGTAAATACGAGGAAATGCTGAAATATAACATTGAAGTAAAGGTATGGAGCGAGAAGAATTTGACAAAATGTGCAGCAGCTGCACAGGGCGACGAAGCATATCTGTGATAATGATACTTCCAGAAAAAATCTGGTCATATATAATGACGGTGCAAAACCGATGTGGGCAGAGTACTGAACTGCCACCTGTATTGTAATTTTATCTGCCGATGACAGTGTATAAAATTGTAAATTGTCATGGGCAGATAAAAATGTTTTGTCCAAAGAGAAAAGGAGGAGAGAAGAGTGGCGATTAAAATTGAAAAAGGTAAGATTCCAATTTGGGAAAAATATATGCTTACGGTGGATGAAGCAGTGCAATATTTTGGAATAGGTGAAAAGAAAATAAGGATGCTTATTTCGGAACATCTAAATTCAGAATGTTGCTTTACAGTCCAGGTGGGGTGTAAGTCATTGATTAACCGTAAGAAATTTGAGGCCTTTCTGGATCAGACTACGTCTTTGTAAAAAATATACGAACAATTTAGCACTTTAAAGTGGAAATGCTAGCCCTGGTATGATATAATACCTATATCGTGCTAGGGCTTCTTCGTGGAAAGGGGCGAAGACGTTTGGGTAAAACAAAACGTGACCAAAAACGACGGGATAAAAAAGGTCGAATTTTACGAAACGGAGAAAGTCAGAGAAAAGATGGAAGATATGCGTTTGTATATACAGATTGTTATGGAAAGCAGAAGTTTTTGTATAGTTGGAAATTAGAGCCAACAGATTCTCTGCCAACTGGATGCAGACCATGCTTAGCTCTAAGGGAAAAAGAAAAAAATATCCAAAGAGATTTACATGATGGTATAGTACCTTACGGAGGAAATTTAACAGTTTTAGATTTGGTTCAAAAATACATTGGACAAAAAAAGGGGGTTCGTCATAACACTCAGGCGAACTATGATTTTGTGATCAATATAATAAAAAAAGAAGAATTCGGAACCAGAAGAATAGATAAAATAAAATTGTCGGATGCAAAAGCATGGTTTATTAAGCTGCAAGCAGATGGAAGAGGATACAGTTCCATTCACAGTGTGCGTGGAATTGTAAGACCTGCATTTCAGATGGCAGTTGAAGATGATTTACTGCGCAAGAATCCTTTTGAATTTCAATTATGTACAGTTGTCGTAAATGACAGTGTTACAAGACAGGCAATTACAAAAGAACAGGAAGAGTTATTTCTGGAGTTTATCCGAAATGATGACCATTACTCAAAATACTATAATGGAATGTTTATTTTGTTTAAGACTGGACTGCGTATTTCTGAGTTTTGTGGATTGACAGTGAAAGATATTGATCTTCAGGAGAGAAAAATCAATGTGAATCATCAGCTTCAGAGAACCAGAGGAATGCAGTACGTCATTGAAGATACCAAAACTTCAAGTGGAACACGAATGTTACCGATGACAGATGAAGTTTATGAATGTTTTGAACAGATTGTGAAAAACCGTAAAAAAGTAAGGGTTGAGCCGATTATAGATGGATATAGTCGATTTCTATTCCTGGATAAAAAAGATATGCCTGAGGTAGCACTCCATTGGGAAAAACATTTTCAATGGGCGTTAGGAAAGTATAATCGTACTCATGAGAAACAAATGCCAAAGATCACGCCTCATGTATGCAGGCATACATATTGTTCCAATATGGCGAAAGCTGGAATGAATCCGAAAGCACTCCAATATTTAATGGGACATTCTGATATAGGGGTTACGTTAAATGTATATACGCATCTGGGATTAATTGATGCAAAAGAAGAGATGAATAGGATTGCAAAACTGGCATAGTATGATAAAATAATAGAAAAAAGAATTAAAAATAATCTGATTATAAGGTTCTTAGAAAGCCTGTTTTCCAGGCTGATTATTACTAAGAAGTTACTAAATTTGGATAAGAAAATATACGAATTTATGCTGTGATATACAGGAAAATGACAGGATTGAAGATTATCGGAAAATACCTGTAAACAGCGTAAATACAGCATTTCAAGGAGTTTTAAGCAATGATAAGAGTGTTATTTGTCTGCCACGGCAATATCTGCCGCAGCCCAATTTCTGAATTCGTTATGAAGGATATGGTTACGAAACGAGGCATCAAGGCTAAATTTTACATTGCGTCTGCAGCCACCAGTACGGAGGAAATCTGGAATGGAATCGGGAATCCGGTTTATCCGCCGGCAAAGCGGGAATTGGCAAAGCATGGGATTTCCTGCGAGGGGAAAAGAGCGGTACAGATCACCAAAGCAGATTATGGAAAATATGATTATATTCTGGGAATGGAAGAGAGAAACATTCGGAATATCTTGCGAATTGTAGGAAAGGATCCAGAAGGGAAAGTGAAGCTCTTACTGGATTATTCAGATAATCCCAGAGATATTGCTGATCCGTGGTATACGGGGGATTTTGAATCTACTTACAGAGATGTAGTAGAAGGCTGCGAAGGATTTCTTGCGTATCTGGAGAAAAATGAGAAGATATAGGTTGGAAGAGTATACGCAATATGATAAACGTAATGATGAAATAAAAATAGTAAAAACAAAAAAACAATGCAAAAATGTGCATTTTGAACATTTTCTATTCCCTATTCTAGTGACAATTTTATTCAACAGGACTACAATAACCTCAATCTAAGAATTTCGCAATGACGATCTAATGCAATAAAAATATCATTAGAAACACGTCTCATAAAATGTCAGAGGCGTGTTTTCTATATGATAAAACTTTAACAAAAATACAAAAAAACGGAAAATTGTGTTGATTTTATCCCTCAGATATGTATAATATAGGATAAGGAAAAGAGGAATCAATCCGGTTCCATTCCTTTGGTTTTGTACCATAGAAGCTGTGACCGCAGGTAATATTCTTTGATATGTATTACGGTGAGATGCGGACTGAAGCTATAAATCTGCATTCGCAGATGAATTCCATTTTAGAGAAAAGAGGTTAAGTGTAAGATGGCAAAAATCGATTTAACAAAGTATGGTATTACCGGAACTACAGAAATTGTTTACAACCCCTCTTATGAAATGTTATTTGAAGAGGAGACCAAACCAGGTCTTGAGGGCTTTGAAAAAGGACGGGTCAGCGAGCTTGGCGCTGTTAACGTTATGACAGGTATTTATACCGGACGTTCTCCTAAAGACAAATATATCGTAATGGATGAGAATTCTAAAGACACCGTATGGTGGACATCTGACGAATATAAGAATGATAACCATCCTGCATCACAGGAAGCATGGGAAGCAGTGAAAGAGATCGCTAAGAAAGAGCTCTCCGACAAGAGACTTTTCGTAGTTGATGCATTCTGCGGTGCTAACAAAGATACTCGTATGGCAATCCGTTTTATCGTTGAGGTTGCTTGGCAGGCACACTTTGTAACAAACATGTTCATCCAGCCTACAGAAGAAGAACTGAAAGACTTCGAGCCAGATTTCGTTGTTTACAACGCTTCCAAGGCTAAAGTAGAGAACTACAAAGAATTAGGTCTTAACTCTGAGACAGCTGTAATGTTCAACATTACAAGCCGCGAGCAGGTTATTGTCAATACATGGTATGGCGGAGAGATGAAGAAAGGTATGTTCTCCATGATGAACTACTATTTGCCACTTAAGGGCATCGCTTCCATGCACTGCTCTGCAAATACAGATATGAACGGTGAGAACACCGCTATCTTCTTCGGCCTTTCAGGAACAGGTAAGACTACACTTTCCACAGATCCTAAGAGACTCCTTATCGGTGATGATGAGCACGGCTGGGACGACAACGGAGTGTTCAACTTCGAGGGCGGTTGCTATGCTAAGGTTATCAACCTTGACAAGGATTCTGAGCCGGATATTTACAATGCAATCAGGAGAAATGCTCTTCTTGAGAACGTTACACTTGACGCAGAAGGAAAGATTGATTTCGCTGATAAGAGCGTTACAGAGAACACTCGTGTATCTTATCCAATCAACCACATTGAGAAAATCGTTCGCCCGATTTCTTCCGCACCGGCTGCTAAGAATGTTATCTTCCTTTCCGCAGATGCATTCGGAGTACTTCCTCCAGTATCTATCCTGACACCAGAGCAGACTCAGTACTACTTCCTGTCTGGATTCACAGCTAAACTTGCTGGTACAGAGCGTGGAATCACAGAGCCTACACCTACATTCTCAGCTTGCTTCGGACAGGCATTCCTTGAACTGCATCCGACAAAATACGCTGAAGAGCTGGTTAAGAAAATGGAGAAGAGCGGAGCAAAAGCATACCTGGTTAATACAGGATGGAATGGAACCGGAAAACGTATCTCCATCAAAGATACTCGTGGTATTATCGATGCAATCCTCAGTGGCGCTATCTTAACAGCACCGACTAAGAAGATTCCATTCTTTAACTTTGAGGTTCCTACAGAGCTTACAGGCGTTGACACAGGTATCCTTGATCCTCGTGACACATACGCTGATGCTTCTGAGTGGGAAGTTAAAGCAAAAGATCTTGCAGATCGTTTCGTTAAGAACTTCAAGAAATATGAAGGAAATGCAGCTGGTAAAGCACTTGTTGCAGCTGGTCCTCAGGCATAATCATTTAAGATTATTTATGGGTCTGCCGTATTTACGGCAGGCCCTTTGTTGTTTATACTGGCAATATTTATAAAATGTTTTCTATGAATGAAGAAAACAACCACCACAGCTTGTTGCTATTCACTGTTAACGTCCCGCGAGGCGTTTTTTTGGTGAACAAAGTTTAAAGCAAATACGAGAATTACAGCGCGAAATCATGTGAACATGATTTCTGTGCATCGCGAAGCGTGCTGCTGTGAAGGTCGTGAACAGTAATAACAGCTTTTATTGTAAGGGAAAATTGTCGATAGAAAATCCTTTACAAACACATTCATATCTTATATACTATCCATACAGCAACTCAAATGGAAGCCTTATCTATTTCTAAATATCTGCTTCCATCTTTTATTTCAAATACGGATCATTTGCAGTGCACAGCAAGGTCAGTATTCGTTAGGGCATTTCGCCCGTTTTTATCAAGAAAGGAATTATATATGAGCAGAGAGTATGAGGTATTTGTGGAGAGTCTGCGCCAATCTCTAATGGAACGGCTTGGACTTAATGAGAAACAGATTTACTTTGAAGAACGGGACGAAAATGGCATGACACCAAACGGCGACCGGCTGTTTGTAGAGTGCAATGCGTCTTCAGTGGGAAAAGAAGTCTGCGGAATTCACACGGAAGAGCTTTTTGAGGATTATGAGGATGGTGTTTCACTGGAACAGATTGCAAAAACAGTGGAAAGTGAAATACGTAAATTAAAAACAGCTGGATTTTTTGAGAAAACCAAAAATCTGAATAACTACGAAAAGGTGAAAAATGATCTTTTTATCCGGGCACTTAATGTAGAACGCCATGAACGAGAACTGTCGAAGGCAGTATACCGTGTAGTGGGCGATATTGCACTTGTGCTATACATGCAGGTGGGAAATTTGGATGGCCGGATCAGCAGCATGAAAATACGCACGGATAACATAAAAGAATGGGGAAAGGATGAAAAGACAGTTTTTGACGCAGCTCTTCTAAACACGTATTTTATTTCGCCGCCCAGAATTTTTTATTGGGAAAAACTGGTCTACAATCCAGATTATGATGGAGAATGCTTCATGGATCTGAACCATGAATTCTATCTGACAAGGGACAGCATCGGAAGCTGTCTGAGCACTGCCAGAAGGACAAACGGAGCCGTTGCAATATTCTTGCCAGGCGTGGCCAAAAGGCTTGCAGATCTGATGGATGCAGATTTCTATATGGTTTTTACGAGCATTCATGAGGTGATGATCCACAACGCTGATCATTCCTATCCGGAGGATCTTGAAAATGTTTTGAGAGAAACTTTGCGGGAGGCAACTCCGGAAGAAGATTTTCTCACGGACAAAATATACAGATATTGTAGAGAGACCGGAGATTTTCTGATGTATAAAGGCACCGTATTTATTGATTTAAACAAGTTGAAATCTGACAGTGAAGAGAACGGATAAACAGATAGAAACAAGTGTAGTTACGTCATTTTCGGACTTTTTGTACAATGGGTGTTTTCGGCAGAAATTTTGATTGCAAAAAAGAACTGCAGTCAGATTGTAAACCAATCTGCTGCAGTTTCTAAAAACCAAATTATGAATTTCTATCCGAGAATTGCGGAATCGTTGGAGAACTCTTCTCCGCTGGCTTCCTCAAATTTATCAAGAAGCTGTTTTACGGTAAGCTTTTTCTTTTCTTCTCCTTGGATATCAAGAATGATTTTTCCGTTCATCATCATGATCAGGCGGTTGCCGTGAGCAATGGCGTCCTTCATGTTATGTGTGATCATCAGTGTAGTAAGGTGATCGCGGTTGACAATCCTGTCTGTGATATCCAGCACCTTGGCAGCTGTTTTGGGGTCAAGGGCTGCGGTATGCTCATCAAGAAGGAGAAGCTTTGGCTTCTGAAGGGTTGCCATGAGAAGCGTAAGTGCCTGTCTCTGACCTCCGGAAAGAAGACCCACCTTAGAGGTAAGACGATCTTCAAGACCAAGATTCAGAATCTTCAGAAGCTCTTTGTACTCTTCTCGTTCGGCTTTTGTAATACCAGAACGAAGAAATCTTGTTTTTCCGCGGCGTTTTGCAAGGGCAAGATTTTCTTCAATACCCATGGTAGCAGCAGTTCCGGTCATGGGATCCTGAAATACACGTCCCAGATAAGCTGCTCGCTTGTACTCGGAAAGTTTGGTGACATCTGTTCCGTCAATGATGATCTGTCCCTCGTCTACTGGCCATACACCGGCAACTGCGTTCAGCATTGTGGATTTTCCGGCACCGTTGCCGCCGATGACAGTAACAAAGTCGCCTTCATTTAATTTCAGGGAAAGTCCGTTCAGAGCCACCTTTTCGTTGATGGTTCCTGGATTAAAGGTTTTATATATGTTTTTGATCTCAAGCATTGTTCTTACCTCCGCGTTTTGCTGGTTTTGCGAAATATTTTCCCTTCCAGTAAGGCACTGCCAGGAATACAGCTACTACAAGTGCAGACAGCATTTTCAGAAGGTCAGTGTCGATACCCATCCAGATAACAGTCTGGAGAACCAGATAGTAGAGAATGGAACCAAATGCTACGGCCAGAAGACGGAGCGCGAAATTGCGGAAAATACGGCTGAAAATCGCTTCGCCGATAATAACAGCAGCAAGTCCGATTACGATAGCACCACGTCCCATATTGACGTCTGCAAATCCCTGATACTGTGCAAGCAAGGCGCTGGAAAGAGCAACAAGTCCGTTGGAAATCATAAGTCCAAGTACTTTGCAAAAATCAGTGTTGATACCCTGTGCACGGGACATGTTTGGATTGCATCCGGTAGCACGGAGGGAACATCCAAGCTCTGTTCCGAAAAACCAGTAAAGAACTGCGATGATCACAACAATAAATAAAGCGACGATAAGAATTGTGTTCTGAGTGATCGGTACATTTTTTATACGGCGTAAGGAAATCAGAATCGGGTATTTATCAACGTTGATAGCCTGGTTTGCTTTTCCCATGATTTTCAGGTTAACAGAGTACAGGGAAAGCTGTGTCAGGATTCCGGCAAGGATGGCCGGGATTCCCATAAAGGTATGGAAAATACCGGTAACAAGACCAGCTGTCATACCAGCCAAAGTGGCAACTAAAAGAGATACCCATACGTTATGTCCGCTGGTCATCATCATGACGCAGACAGCACCTCCGGTACACATGGTACCGTCTACGGTCAGATCGGCGATGTCAAGGACACGGAATGTAAGATATACGCCAATAGCCATAATACCCCAGATCAGACCCTGGGCAGCGGCACCCGGAAGTGCCATGATTAAGTTTGCAATTTGCATGTCTTTATCCTCCTGCATGCGTGATTTGTTTGCTGGAGCGTGTTTGAAAAAACATTTTCGCAATTTGTACGCCCCACTGTGCGGTATATTTTGCCTGAATTCGGTTGTCGTAGCCCGTTACGACGACCTCACCCGGACAAAATCTCCCACAAATTGTGACACACATCTTGCAGAAAGCCTTTTACAAATACACTCTGGTGTTCACTGTGTGAACATCAACATTTGTTTTGTGGACAAATGTTTGAAAAAGACAGTTACTGGAATCTTTATAGTGTTTTGTATGTGGAGTAACTGGCTTTTTGTTATTTGCGTAAACAGAAATATTCATTTTGGAAGAAATGCTATTTTATGCATAATTATGCATAAAATATACTTAAAAATACATTCCTTCAGAAACGACACAAACAGCGAGAGAGGCTTCCCTTCCCGCTGTCTGTGTTGATTACTGTCAGAGTCTTTTGACAAGCTCTAAAAGCAACTGAATGTCTAAATTAACTGTCAAACAAATATGAAAATTTTTATTGTGCATTACTGCATATGTTATAAACCAGTAATTATTCTGCGTCAGCACCGATTGCAACATAGTCATCCGGAACTTCAATTCCCAGCTCAGCACAGATGTCTGCATTGTATTCTTTTGTGAAGTTTGGTGCATATTCGATTGGCATTGTAGAGATATCTTCACCATCTTTCAGAATTTTAACTGCCATTTCACCAGTTGCTTTTCCAAGATCATAGTAGCTGATGGAAAGTGTAGCAACACCGCATCCGGAGCAGATTCCTTCTTCACCTGCGATTACCGGAACCTTTGCCGGAAGGCAGATGTTGTTGATCAGCTCTGTGTTGGAAGCTGCTGTGTTATCGGTAGGAACATAGATAACGTCACTGTCTGCAACTGCATTTGTTACAACAGAAGAAATATCGTTGGAGTCAGAGAATGCGTAGTATTCGCAAGTGTATCCAAGATCTTCAAGAGATGCCTTCACCGTATCAACCTGATACTGGGAGTTTGGTTCTGCGGAGCAGTACAGAAGTCCTACAGTCTTAGCATCCGGGAAAAGTTCATTCAGCATTGCTGCCTGCTGGTCGAGAGGAGCAAGGTCTGAAGTACCGGAAATATTGCCGCCTACAGTACCATCAAAATCTGTAAGGTCAAGAGCTACGCCATACTCTGTAACTGCAGTTCCAAGAATCGGGATATCGCTTGTTCCGGCAGCTGCTGCCTGAAGAGAAGCAGTAGCATTTGCAAGGATAAGGTCTACGTTACTGGATACGAAGTTGTTGATGATCGTACTACATGTTGCGGAATCACCCTGTGCATTCTGCTCATCAAATGTTACGTTTTCTTCGCCAAGACCTTCTTTTACTGCATCTTCAAATCCCTGTGTTGCTGCATCCAGTGCTTCGTGCTGAACTAACTGGCAGATACCAATGTTGTATGTTTTCTGCTCTTCAGCGTGTACGGTTACTGTACCTGCAAGACCTGCTACCATAGCTCCGGTCAGAATTACTGACAAAACCTTTCTTTTCATATTTTATTTCCTCCTTAAAAAGTGTTTTCGTGTTTTAAAGTGCTTTTTCTGCTTTAAAGTATTGCCTGCACAAAATAATACCGCTTTAAAGCGTAAAAGTCAAGTCGCTTTTGTAATTTTTTTACATATCCTAATAGAGAAATAGTATTTGAAAAGGAAATTTTGACATGCCATATTCTATTATGATTGACGCCGGGCATGGCGGCAACGACCCGGGAGCGGTATATAAAGGGCGCAGAGAGAAAGATGACAATTTTGCTCTGGCTATGGAGGTTGGAAGAATTCTGTCTGAAAACGGAGTTGATGTTTTATATACAAGAACTACAGATGATTACATTTCTCCTTTTGAGCGGGCAAGGCTGGCAAATGAGGCAAAAGTGGATTTTTTTATCTCTTTTCACAGGAACAGCAGCCCTGAGGTGAATCAGTATAATGGTGTAGAAGTGCTGGTTTATGATAAAAACGGAATTAAGTATGAAATGGCACAGAATATTGTAGGTGCTCTGGGCGAATTGGGATTCCGTGAAATTGGAGTTCAGGCAAGACCGGGCCTTGTTGTGCTGCGAAAAACAAAAATGCCGGCGTTGCTTATTGAAACCGGATTTTTAAATTCTGACAAAGATAATCAGCTTTATGATGAAAAAAATGCTGAGATCGCGCAGGCTATTGCCGGGGCGATTCTTGGAACTCTGGATCAGCAGCAGGGTGAAGAACCTTTGTATTACCGTGTACAGACTGGAGCTTTTCGCAAACGGGAAAATGCGGATCGAATGCTTTACTTGCTTCAGGAAAAAGGTTATCCGGCATATATTTTGCAGGATGGAGAACTTTATAAGGTTCAGGTAGGTGCATTTTTACAGCTGGATAATGCTATCCGTATGGAACAGAAATTGCGGGAGGATGGGTACTGTACGTTGATTGTGACGAAGTGAAAAGAAAGTAGAAAAAAGCAGGAAAAAAAGTTATAATGGAAAATCATAAGTGCAGGGGAAAGTCCTCTGGCAGAAAGAAGGAACAAAAGCGTGAATTATAATGAATTTATGAAAAATGTGGAGGAGTTTGTTTTTGCCGAGAGCCAGCCGGAAAAAGCAGATATCATTTTCGTGCCGGGAAATGGTTTCCCGGATATGGCAGAAAAAGCAGCTTCTTTATATAGAGAAGGATATGCCCCCTATATTTTGCCAAGCGGAAGATACAGTATTACACTTGGCAAATTTGCAGGTGTGCAGTCAAAAAAAGAAATATATGGTGGAGATTATGAGACGGAATGGGAATTCCTGAAAAATGTACTTTTGAAAAACGGAGTTCCGGAAGAGGCTATTCTGATGGAGAATCAGGCTACCTTTACCTATGAAAATGCAATTTTTTCCAGGCAGGTGACAGACCTTCACAAAATTCAGGTGAAAAAAGCGATTCTGTGCTGCAAAACTTACCATGCCAGAAGATCATTGATGTATTATCAGCTTTTATATCCGGAGACGGTAATTATGGTATGTCCGGCCTGCCCGGATGGAATTACCAGGGAGAACTGGAGAGAAACAGAAACTGGTGTGGAGGCTGTTACCGGCGAAATAGACAGGATTGTCAAGCAGTTTTGTTTAATGCTGGGAAATCGGTGAGATAAGAAAAATCCGAATGATCCGTTTTGGAAACATTCGGATTTTTACAATTGAAATCTACCGGAAATACCGGCATTTGCAGGCTTGCAGATTATGAAAAAATCAGCAGTATGACAGATTCATTTATGCGTCAGCAGCTTCTGGATTTTCTTTATGCTCTGGCAGCCAGATATGCACCAGTTCGATACGGTTTTTATCCAGTTCATCTACAACAAGATGCATGCCGTCTTCCAAAGTGACAGATTCGCCCTCGCGTGGGAGGCAGTCAAGCTGTTCAATAATATATCCGCCTACAGAATCGTAGTCCTCTGATTCAAGTTTGGTACCCAGTGCTTCGTTGACATCATCCAGTTTGGCAGAACCAAGAACTTCATACTCCCGGCCAGGCTGAATCTCACGGATCGGTTCTTCCTCATCTTCGTCATATTCATCACGGATTTCACCTACGATTTCCTCCAGAAGATCTTCAAGAGTGACAAGACCGGCAGTGGAGCCGTATTCGTCGAGAACAATTGCAAGGTTTACGGAAGCTTTTCTCATTTCCATCATAAGATCTGTGGTACGCTTATATTCATAAGTGAAATAAGGCTCACGGAGAATCTTACGGATAGAAAACGGTTCATTTTCCGGATAGAGAAGAAGATCCTTAATATTGATAATTCCAATCACATTGTCTGTGTTATCCTCATAAACAGGAAAACGGGTGTGCATATCTTCTTTAAAAATATCCATAAGTTCCTGATAAGTGGAATCCACGTCAATAAAAGTCATGTCAATTCTGGGAATCATTACATCTTTGGCAGCAGAATCACCGAAATCAAACACATTGTAGATCATCTGCTTTTCTTCCCGCTCGATAACACCGTTTTCCTGTCCTACATTTACCATAGAACGAAGCTCATGCTCTGTGATGGTGTCTTTCTTCGCATTGGGATCAACACGAAGGAGAAAAAGAATGCCGTTAGCCAGTTTTCCCACAATGTAAATAACCGGGGTCAGTACTGTCATAAGCGCATATATAGGTCTGGCATAGGTGAGCGCCAGATCATCCGCTTTCAGTGTGGCAATGGTCTTCGGGGTAATCTCGCCAAACAGAAGTACCAGTAATGTCATAACGCCGGTAGCCACGCCGATATACATGCTTCCAAATACTTTCATGGTAAAAGTGGTAGCAAGGGAAGAGGCTGCAATGTTTACAATGTTGTTTCCGATTAAAATTGTGCTGAGCATTTTTCCAGAATTGGAAATTATTTTCTCCAGGATAATGGCTCGCTTGTTTCCCTGTTCAGCCAGGAAATGGATCCGAATGCGGTTGGCAGCCGTCATGGATGTCTCCGCAGAGGAAAAGAAGGCGGACAACAGCACCAGAATCAGTATGGTGACCGCCTGTATAGGGACACTTGAATCCAAACTATATTCACTCCTTTTTTTATGTATTAAAAAGAATATACATGATTCAGGCTTAAAATGCAAGGAAAAAGCATTTGAATTGTTACTGTTCCTGGTAACGTTCCGCGAGGTGTTTTTTTGTGAACAAAGTTCACAGAAAACCTGAAAATTAAGTTTGCGCAGCAAACGCTACTTCTTGTGCTTGTCACAAGAAGGTTCGTTTTTCTGTGCATCGCGAAGCGCGTTACTGGTCACGGAATGAACAGTACTTTGAGTTTATGGATTGCGAAAAGTAACGAAAAAAGTGGAATTAGGGGTGTCGAAAAAAGAAGAACTGTGTTATAATTCAGTTCGGTAAAAAAATAAATTATTACAAAATATTTACAAAAGAGTAAAGATTTGATATAGTGTAGGTTAAGGGCTGAATAACTACTGTGAATCACAGTGTGAAAATTCACCTGTTTATAATTTTAGATTGATTTTGGACAGTTGTACTGCCTTTGGATTATATAGATTTTATGATTGATGTGGATTTGGCTAGAGCGTGTTTGAAAAAGGCTTTCTGCAAGATGTGCGTCACAATTTGTGGGAGATTTCGCTCGGATGAGGGCGCCGTAGCGGGCTACGGCAACCGAATTCGGGTGAAATATACCGCAAAGTGGGGCGTGCAGATTGCGGGAATGATTTTTCAAACACGCTCTACCCCGGATCAGTCACTGCTATTGCCTTGGACTTTCAAAATAATAGAAACTTCAGGAGGTACCTTATGATCCCAATTACCGGTCACACACAGCTTACCGCACTTCTTGGAAGTCCGGTGGCACACAGTATTTCACCACTTATGCACAATGAAGCATTCCATCTTCTTGATCTTGATTACACTTATCTTTGCTTCAATGTAAACGAGGAAAATCTGGAAACTGCTGTCATGGGACTGAAAACTTGCGGAATCCGTGGCTTCAACCTTACCATGCCAAACAAAAACAAGATCGTGGAGCTTCTGGACGAGCTTTCCCCTGCTGCCCGACTGATCGGCGCTGTGAACACCGTAGTCAATGACAATGGACGCCTTACCGGCTATAACACTGACGGTGTAGGATACATGCAGGCTGTCAGAGATGCAGGATATGATGTGATCGGAAAAACCATCACCATCATGGGGGCCGGTGGTGCAGCTACTGCCATCTGTGCACAGGCTGCCCTTGACGGGGTAAAAAAAATCCATATTTTTGCCCGTGAGACCAGTCGTTTCTGGAACCGCACACAGAAGCTGGTGGAAAATATCAACGCCACTCTTCCCTGCCAGGCCATTCTTCACGAAAACAAGGATAAAGAAGAACTGGCACAGGCTATCTCCGAGAGTGCGCTTCTTCTCAATGCCACCTCAGTGGGGATGGCTCCTGATACAGAAGGGTCCATTATTGAAGATACCAGTCTTTATCATCCGGATCTGATCGTGTCAGATGTGATCTACAATCCCCGTGAGACACGATTCTTGCGCGAAGCAAGAGAGGCTGGTTGCCGCACCTTCAACGGTATGTATATGCTGCTTTACCAGGGGGCTGAAGCGTTCCGTCTGTGGACAGGAAAAGAAATGCCAGTGGAGGAAATTAAGGCGAAATACTTTTCCGAATAATGCATTCATCTGCTATAATTCACAAGATTATATATTTTTTCACCTAATCCAGCTATATTTTATAACAATGTTAATATTTTCAAGAAAGGCGCCGCATCTCACAGCAGCGCCTTTCTTTTATATGGAAATCACGTTCCTATTTATTCACTTAAAACTTTTCGGAAAATCCGGCTTATTTCTGCTCTTCCTGAACCTCTACCTTACGGTTCTCTCTGCTCTTGATCTCAGCTTTGATAGAAGTAATGAACTCTCCAAGATCCTTCGCACCTTCATCTCCCAGGAAACGGCTTCTTACAGAAACTTTGCCCTCTTCCTCTTCTTTGGCACCAACAACCAGCATATAAGGAATCTTCTGAAGTCTTGCCTCACGGATCTTGTAACCGATTTTCTCAGCACGGGTATCAATTTCGACACGAATACCAGCCTCTTTCAGCTCGTTTACAACCTTTTCTGCATAATCCATATATTTATCAGAAATCGGAAGCACCTTCACCTGTACAGGAGCAAGCCATGTTGGGAATGCACCTGCAAAATGCTCGATCAAAATACCGATAAAACGCTCAATGGATCCAAAAGCAACACGGTGGATCATGATCGGACGATGTTTCTCGCCGTCAGCACCAACATATTCACAATTAAAACGGAGCGGAAGCTGGAAATCAAGCTGGATAGTACCACACTGCCAGGTTCTTCCGATGGAGTCCTCAAGATGGAAGTCAATCTTCGGTCCGTAGAACGCTCCGTCTCCCTCATTTACTACATAATTAAGCCCGAGGTCGTCAAGAGCTCCGCGAAGAGCGTCTGTAGCCATCTCCCAGTCCTCATCACTTCCCATGGAATCTTCCGGACGTGTGGAAAGCTCTACGTGATATTTGAAACCAAACAGCTGATATACCTCGTCAATCAGTTTTGCAACCCCTTTGATCTCCTCACGGATCTGCTCCGGCATCATAAAGATATGGGCATCATCCTGTGTAAAGCAGCGTACACGCATAAGTCCGTGAAGCTGTCCGGATTTTTCATGACGATGTACCAGACCAAGCTCACCCATACGAAGCGGCAGATCACGGTAAGAACGTGGTTCTGACTGGTATACAAGAATACCTCCCGGACAGTTCATTGGCTTGATTGCAAAATCCTGATCGTCAATTACAGTTGTATACATATTTTCTTTGTAATGATCCCAGTGTCCGGATGTCTCCCAAAGATGACGTGCCAGCATGATCGGTGTGGAAATCTCAACATATCCTGCTTTCTGATGGATTTCTCTCCAGTAATCAAGAAGAGTATTCTTCAGAACCATTCCCTTAGGAAGGAAGAACGGGAATCCAGGACCTTCGTCGCTCATCATGAACAGACCAAGCTCTTTACCAAGCTTTCTGTGGTCACGTTTCTTCGCCTCTTCCATACGGGTAATATATTCTTCCAGATCTGCTTTCTTTGTGAAAGAAGTTCCGTAGATTCTGGTAAGCATTTTATTCTTCTCGCTTCCTCTCCAGTAAGCACCTGCAATGCTGGTAAGCTTGAATGCTTTTACCGGTTTGGTTGTCATAAGGTGAGGTCCTGCACAAAGGTCAACAAACTCACCCTGCTGATAAAAGCTGATCTCAGCATCTTCTGGAAGATCTTCGATAAGCTCCACTTTATATGGCTCATTTTTCTCTTTGAAGAATGCGATCGCTTCTTCTCTGGATTTGGTAAAACGGGTAATCGGAAGTGCTTCCTTAACCACTTTCTTCATTTCAACTTCGATCTTTGCAAGATCCTCTGTGGTGATCGGGTTCTCGCTGTCAATATCATAATAAAATCCGTCTGCAATAGATGGTCCGATTGCAAGCTTTACATCCGGGTACAGTCTCTTGATTGCCTGTGCCATAATGTGGGATGTGGTGTGACGGAAAGCGCCTTTTCCACCCTCATCCTCAAATGTCAGGATGCTTAACTCGCAGTCCTTGTCAACTACATGTCTAAGGTCAACAACTTCTCCGTCAACCTCTCCTGCACATGCAACTCTTGCAAGGCCTTCGCTGATATCAGCCGCAATGTCGATAACGGATTTTGCTTCTGCGTATTCTTTTTTAGAACCGTCTTTTAATGTGATAATCATGATTCGTGTCTCCTTTTCTTTTTCTGAAACTGTATCCGGCAGGAAACTGTCTGATACGAAAAACGTATGGTAACGTTTGACTGAGCACTGAAAACCAAACATTTTCTGTACTCCCATGCAGGGACGAGACGAGCTGCAGTCTCCAAGGTCACACACAAACGTGGACTTTAACTCATTGCTCATGAAAAACAAAAGCCCCTTACAATGCTCTCACACTGTAAGGGACGAATATACTCGCGGTTCCACCCTGCTTGCCATAGCATACGTATCTGTAAACCAGGCCACTTATTTGATGGTAACGGAATCACCGGACCGGATTAGGGCCACTCGGAGGTAGTTTTCAACTGTTTCCTGATAAGGCATTTCCAGCCGCCTGCCTCTCTCTGAAACATTCCACAGTTTACTCTTCTCGTCAACGTGTTTTCTTATCACTGTGTCCCATTATAGCCTTGGGTTTTGGGTTTGTCAATAATCTGCAAAATAAAGATGATAAAAAATTAGATATTTCCCCGAAGTTTTTCTTTTACAAGTGCTGCTACTTCCCGCACCACATAATGCACCTGCATAATAGGATCTGATACCGCCGCAATTCCATAAGGATGTTTATATCCCAGCTTTTCCGCCAATTTTACTGCCCGGTACACATGAAAATTATTTGACAATATTCCCGTATTTTTCTTACTGCACCCGGTAAGCTCATCGGAAAATTTCAGATTTTCTTTCGTGCTTGTAGACTTCTCTTCCAACACCAGCCGCTCCTGTGAAATACCATGCGCTGTCAGATAATTCTCCATACATTTTGCTTCCGTAATATCCTCCCCAAAGCCCTGTCCGCCGGAAAGGATCAGCGTGGTATCTTCATTCTCCCTGGCATATTTCAGTGCCGCCTTCAGACGAAGTTCCAGGGCCTTGGATGGTACATCTCCTTTTACATGAGCGCCTAACACAACTACATAATCCAGGTTCTTTTTCCCGGAAGACTTCATTCCGGAAATCACACAGCTGCAGATAAATCCAAAACAGATAATTCCGACCAACACTGCTACCATGATCACCGTTCCCAGCCATCCAGGGAAAGCTCCCGGATGATTTCTTCCATAGCGGAACAGCACGGCGCCACCCTCAAAAAACACTGTAAGAAGTACCCAGAACCAGGCAAAATCAGCTGTAATGCCAGCATATACCACGATCAGCACATAATAAGCCAGGCTTAAAATCCCGGCGCAAAAACAAAATAAACTCAAATTCTCTTCTCTCTTTCTAAATTCAAATCCACTCTGCGTGTTTCACTCATTACTCGCACAAAGCAAACTGATTCATACTTGTAGAACTCATAAATCAACTAATTTTCCTATAAATATACACGAAACGGATTGCCTGGCAGTCATCCACCATTGCAATCCGTCCCCACAGCCGGAATCCACCGGATCCCGGTCAGTATTCACATTCTCTTATTTATTTCTTCCGCAGCAGAATTTATATTTCTTTCCGCTTCCGCATGGACACGGATCGTTACGTCCGATCTTGTGTGCCTTAACAACAGTACCGGATTTCTTCTGCTCAAGATAAAGCTCTTTACGTTTCTCCGGGGTAAAGATCTTGTCCCACTGTGGAAGATTATAAAGCCAGTCAGCTTTAGCGTCTACCATATTCTTGTAAAGAAGCTCTTTGTCAAAGCAAAGACTTACGGTAGTATTCTCATCCATAGTCTCGATCGGATTCTGAACCTTAAGGCTGTCATTGATTCCATCAAGGAAACCAACCATGGTGAGCACTTCCTGATTATATTTCTCAGCCAGCTCTTTAACTGTACCAGTAACTACTTCGTCCGGATTCTCAAGAAGCTGTGCATAAATGTTCTTCTCAATGTTAAAATATTTTGCCCAGAACTGCTGAAGTTTATTACGATCTGCCTGCTGGTCATAGGCAATGGCACGCCACTGCTCTAAAATGGTCTTGTCGCTCATTTCTTATTCCTCTTTTCAACAAAATTTCGTAATTATGCCGTTTTACAGCTGAAATTTATTATACCATCTTTTACCGAAAAACACAAATCTTATTTTTTTTCCAAAATTTTCTTGCAGATTTTCCATAAAATTCATACTATTTTTCTGTAACATATGTATAAAAAGCCAATGACAGGTTCATACTATGAGTGTTCAGTAAAATGAACAAACAAATTCATTGAACCCCCTTCAATGATGACGCATTACAAAAGATAAGCGAGATTAACTTATATCCTCCCCGGATAGCCCTGGAATCCGCCATTTTTGCGGCTCCAGGGCTATTTCCTATCTGTTTCCTACTGTTTCCCTGAAAATTGCATTTTTTTGACTTAATATATCATCACCACTCTGTCTCTTTTTGTAATAACAGTTCTGTGTAGTGCTAATATTTTTATGCCCCAGGTCTGCACTAATTTCTGTAAGTGGTACTCCATTATCAATGAGAATTGTTGCATATGTACGTCTACAGGTATGACTGCTATGATAGTCAACGCCAGCGAATTTACAGAACCTTTTGGCACTGTCATCAATCATATTTGCCTTTGCATATCCACCTTGGCGCGTCTCTACTACTTGTCCGCTGTGCCGTCCTAATTCTTCATTTCGGCGTTTGATTTCCTTAAGCCAATAGATTGCCTCATCGGTAAGAGCAATGATGCGCTGACCATCTGCTGTTTTTGTTTTGTCTACAGTCAAAATCTTTTTGCCAGTATCATACTCTGTGTAACGGATAACGGTTTTAGTAATACTGAATGTTTTGCTTTCAAAATCAATGTCTCTCCAGTTTGCAGCTAATAACTCGCCTACGCGGCAACCTGTAAATATTAATGCCATATACACCGCACTGTAATAAAACTGATGCGTTTTCCAAGCTCTTTTTGAACCCTCGCTTAATTTGCGTATCTCGTCATCGCTCCAAGCGGTCGTTTCGTGCTTACGTTCCTGGCTACATAAATTGGCGTTAATTTTGGTTGTCTTCATTTGATTCGCCTGCACGTATCCACGGGCAATTGCAAAATCGAATGTCTGTGACACAATGGATTTCATCTGTTTTATACTACCATATGCCAGTTTTTGGTGATATAATGAGTCAATGAATTGCTGACAGTCTGGCTGTCGAATCTCCCGTAATACTCGGCTGCCGAATTTCGTTCCTCTGATATGATTATGCCAGCAACGCATATATCTTTCATATGTAGCAGTTTTTAATCCGTCTTTGCTACTGCGTATGAACTCTTCGGCAGTTTGTTCAACCGTCATTTTTTTTGCCTTTTCTTCTGTATTCTCTCCATGTTCCACTATAATAAGAAGTTCAACAATTTTTTCACGGAATCTTTCTTTACACTCTTCCGGTGTTCTACCTATGACTGTATACCTCTTTTTATCTACGGAATACCGCGCTGGAGTTTTCGCTAAAAAATCGCCTTTCGCCGCTCTATATGATGGCTCTGGAATTTGCACTTTATATTTTGATAGTAAATCTGCCATTTGTTTCCTCCTGGCAGCCTCTACAACCTCTGGTGTAATTATACCATAATTGGCAATTAAATTCATTATGTCAGCCGAAATTTCCTTATTTTTATTCTCAAAAGCCGTATCTCTCATGTATCATTTTCTCCTTAAGATTTGATACATGAGATATATGGATATTTGATTTTTACGATATTTTTTTGCGAATTTTTTAAACCAACTTGACAGTCCCCCAAATTTGTTTTGTGTATTTTGACACTAGAAAAGAAACCGTCAAAATGGTCCCTCTATTAAATCCTTTTATACAATTCAACACTCAAAAATATAGTCCTTTTTAGACCTAATATCTTTTTTTCCTGTATCTAGTGTAGTAAAATACAATCAATAAAATTATTCAGAGGAGGACAGGCGATATGAAGAAGAAACACTTTCTAACACGGCTGATACTGTGCTTGCTGATGGCTCTGCTGTTCACTCCGGCAGCATCCATCACAGCACAGGCAGCATCCAAAAAAACGCCTACTAAGGTCACCATTTCAAGTGTAAAAGCAATGGGATATAACAGGGTGACTGTCAAGTGGAAGAAGGCCAAGAATGCGACCTCTTATGTGATTTACTATAAACAGTCTTCTGCCAAGAAATGGTTGAAGTTAAAGACAGTAAGTTCAAAGACTACTTCATATGTGCATAAGGCTTCAAAGAAGTATCCATTAAAACAGGGCGTGAAATACTCTTATCGCGTGAGGGCTTATAACAAGACCATTAAGAAATATGGTGCCTACTCCAAGGCTAAGACTGTGAAGATTCCGAAAAAGGCAGCTGCAAAACCAACAGAGACCCCGAAGCCAACAGTGAAGCCAACGGAAGCACCGGAACCGACAGCAGCTCCAAAGCCAACGGTTACGCCAAAGCCAACAGCTACTCCGATTCCAAAGCCTACTGAAGCACCAAAGCCGACAGCTGCTCCACAGCCAACAAAGGCTCCGCAGCCAACGGCTACACCAAGACCGACTGCAACTCCGGCTCCGACCGCTACACCAAAACCGGTTAAGGTTCAGGTATTACATTAAGCCAGACATCTTTAACCATGACCTTAAAAGGCCAAACAGCAAGTCTTACTGCAACAGTAACTCCAGATAATGCAGCAAATAAAAATATCACATGGAGTAGTTCAGATTCAAGTATTGCTACTGTAAATGCAAGCGGAACTGTTACAGCAATTGCAAATGGAACGGCTGATATTACTGCTACTGCTGCTGATGGCAGTGGAGTGAGCGCGAAGTGTAGTGTAACGGTGAGAGTGCCGAATAATGTAAGGAATATTACGTTAGAGGGTGGAAAATCTATTGGCATTGGACCTGACAGGGACGATATTAGTCAAATCGACTTCAGTAAAGTAACATTTGAAATTAAAAATACATCAAAATCAATTAATATTGGAGGTTTTTCTTCAAACTTATATTCAGCATCAGTGTCTATTACAGGATTAACTAGGGGAACGGCAACAATTCTTGCAAAATATAATGGAAGTGTGTTATTGACATATAATATTACTGTAACTTCAGATTGGCAGGAATATCTCGAATATGCTTCCTGGCGCCATACTGTCGAGTCTCAAATATGGACAAGCAACATGTCATTAAAAGACAAGATGGATGCGGCAAAAAATTATATTCAGACACATTATATCCATAAAGATGGAGCCTGTCCTGCAATGAATATCTATAAAGGACAGTATGCTGACTGCATTGCAGCAAGTGGATTTATGGGTGATTTCGCAAAAGATGCAGGAACTGTATCTCAGTATGGAAGCACATTGACCGGTCAGTATTATGAGTATCTTGTTGCTGCTTCAAGTGCAGGTGGACATACATTTAATCGAATTCTTATTGATGGGGAATGGGTAATATATGATGCAAACCCACCTCATGCATAATCAATGATTCCCAAAAAATATAGAGTATACGCAAAAGCGCATACTCTATATTTTTTTATATTATTTTTCTTCTTTTTTAGTTTTCTGGTCTTTTTATTTTTTAAATCGCAGATAATTAAACCAGTTCCAAGAATTGCCATGGTTCCAAATCCATAGAATATGAATTTCCAAACGCCTGTGGCTCCGGTTGTTGGCATCTTGAATGTAACATTATTTGTAACTTCAAATTTTGCCTCATAGAAGAACCATAAATTTTTATCGTTATCATAACGACCGCTGTCAATTGCCGCAGACATATCTTTTGCCTGTTTGTCTGTCATTGTGATTGGCATAATTACACATTTTTACCCGCACAAATACTATCAAATTCTGGTCTTTTTTAGACAGATATCTTTTTTTCCTTCATCTAGTGTAGTAAAATACAATCAATAAATTCGTTCACAGGAGGCAGATGCTATGAAAAAGAAACATATTCTAACCAAAATACTGCTTTGCTTTCTGATGGCTGTACTGTTCATACCTTCCACCAGCCAAACAGCAAACGCAGCCGTTAATAAAAAACGGCCGACAAAAGTCACTCTAACCAGTGCAAAAACAACATCTTACAACAAGGTCAGCCTCAAATGGAAGAAGTCCAAAAATACCACTTCTTATGCGGTATATTACAAGGCTTCTGATTCCAAGAAATGGGTCAAGATTGCAAATGTGAGTTCCAAGAAGACCGGATATACTCACAAATCTTCCAAGAAATACCCGTTAAAACAGGGTAAGACCTATCAGTACCGTATCCGTGGATACAACAAGAAGGCAAAAGGCAATAAGAAATGGGGCAAGTATTCTTCCGTTAAGAAAGTGAAGGTTCCGAAGAAGGCGGCTGCAAAACCTACAGAGGCGCCGAAGCCAACAGTAAAGCCAACGGAAGCACCGAAACCGACAGCTGTTCCAAAGCCAACGGCAGCGCCGAAGCCAACCGTTACACCGATTCCAAAGCCGACAGCGATTCCGAAACCAACTCAGATTCCGCAGCCGACAAAGCCGGTTCAGCCAGCAAAGCCGACATCTACACCGATTCCGAAACCGACGGCGATTCCAAAGCCTACTGAAGCACCAAAGCCAACCGCTGTGCCACAGCCAACAAAGGCTCCGCAGCCAACGGTTACACCAAGACCGACAGCGACTCCGGCTCCGACAGCTACACCGAAGCCTGTTAAGGTTTCAGGTATTATATTAAACCAGACATCTTTAACCATGACTTCAAAAGGACAGACAGCAAGTCTTACTGCAACAGTAAACCCAGGAAATGCAGCAAATAAGAGTATCACCTGGAGCAGTTCAGATTCAAGTATTGCTACTGTAAATGCAAACGGAACTGTTACAGCAATTGCAAATGGAACGGCTGATATTACTGCTACTGCTGCTGATGGCAGTGGGGTGAGCGCGAAGTGTAGTGTTACGGTGAGGGTGCCGAATAATGTAAGGAATATTACGCTAGAGGGGGGTAAAGCAAAGAATGTTGGCCCAACAGATACTTCACTCCCTAATTTTTCGGATTTTTCAAATATAACATTTGAAGTACTAAATAATAATGCAGGGGCTGTTGATATTCTTGGTTTTTCTTCAAACATGTACTCTGCTTCTGTATGCGTTAAAGGTTTAAGAGTTGGCAGTTGTGTTATTATTGCGAAATATAACGGACAAATTATCATGACGTATAATGTTTCTGTTACATCAAACTGGAACGAATATCTTGAATATACTTCTTGGAAAAAAACAGTAGAGAGCCAGATTTGGACTAATAGCATGGCATTAAAAGACAAATTGGACGCGGCACAGAATTATATTAAAACGCATTTTAAGTACAAAAACGGTGCACCACAATATGTATATGCATACGCAGAAGGAATTGCAGATTGCTTTACTGCAAGTGATTTCTTTGGAGATTTTGCAAAAGACGCCGGTGCTCAGGTAAAATATGTAAGCTCACATACTGGTAACATGTATGATTATATCGCATATGCTGTCAGTGACGGCGGGCATGTATTTAACCGTGTTTTGTTAGATGGTCAATGGGTAAATTATGACGCACAGCCACCGTTATCATAACACAGCATCAATTAAATAAATATCTCGGCATACAAAAACACACCACCATCACGTCTGTATATCTTATGCAGAATACTGATATTCCGAACGAAGTATATTCATCCCCCTTACACCTCTCGCAATCACGCGGGGTGTAAGGGGGATATCTGTTTAAGCGGTCATCCATACATTCTTCTTACATATTTTGAACTGGCCCCTTGTGGATATCCTGGGAATGTCTTACAACTTACACGACTTACAGCGTATAAGGAAGCCGCCGTATAAATATTGCGATAAAAAATGATTCGTATATTTTTTCCGGGAATATAGAAAGTGGGTATTTTTTGTGTAAGTTGTAAGAAGTAGTAAGAAATACGTATTCATTATATATACTATACAATTTATTCTTATATATCTATATATTTTCATGCATATTAACCATTTTTAATCCTCTACAAACCTTACGTTCTTACAACAGGTATTGTAAAGCCTGTAAGTTATCGGCTTACACCGACAGGTTTTCGTTGCCGGAAGGTATCCGTCCTTGGATGGAAAAACATCAGGGGAATTGCCCCGGGGGAGTTGTCTGTGTCCCGTCACAGGCTCCGATGCCTGTCATTTCCCTCTGCTTCCTCTACAGTCGCCTGCAGCCTGCTCATCACATATTCCGTTCTGCCAGCCAAATAAAGTGCATGTCCCAGGGTGTAATCTGTCTTGTAAAGAACCTTCTGGAAGGCATCCGACCGGAAGTGTCTGCCCCTTCTCCTGATACGGTCAACGGTCCGTTCCTCATAGATGCGTGACCACTTTTCCCTGCTGGCCTGAAACTCCGGGGATGCGGCTTCCTCCTTGGATATCCGGCAGTACAGTTCCTCGTACCTGCCAGCCGATTCCCGTATCTGTTCTTCATACCAGGATGTTTTCCCTTCCATCTGCCGTAACTCTTCCTCTATCTGCACCAGCTCTTGCGCCTTCTGCTGATACTCCCGGATATCTGAAAAACCTTCCTCATCCAGAATCCGTCCAAGGCGTTCTTTTCGGAAGCGGATGCCCTCCTGTTCTGCCAGTATCTCTGCCTGAATCTGTCCCGGCCGTTCACTCCACACCGGGAAGTTCCCCTTCTGTTCCTGCCGCAGCTTCGCAAGTTTTTCCCTGGCCTCCCTGTCCTTCTCCAGGATGTTCTCCCTTGCCATCCGTACCCTCTCCACAGAATCCTTCAAAGGCTGCAGCTCTTTTTCAAGGGCATCCTTCCTCTCCTGGATTTCTTCCAGATAGTACCGGGCAGATGCAATCTCGCCCCTCAGTTTTCCAAGCCGCTCTGCCACAGCCTCATACAGTTCCCCATTCTTCCCCCGGATTTCCCTTTCCAGGGCATCCAGGGTCTTACGGATATCCTCATTTTTCCGGTTCAGTTCCTTAATCGTTTCATTCAGCCGGTATCGGTCAGAATCCTTATTCTTGGAGGCGTGTGAGCCAAGATGGATGCCGGAAACCCGGTCTGAGCCCTGCTCTGCATAAGAACGGCAGTCCACCCTCTCCTGCCTTCCAGCACGTTCCAGAGCCTGGTTGACTTCCCGTTCCCAGGCCTTGCGGTAAGCAAAGACGGCATCCACAGAGTTCCACCGCTCCATCCTTTCATCCTGTCTGCCAAACCTGGTGGACCGGGGATTCTTTGATACTCTTACTGCCAGGTTTTCTGCAAAGGCCTCTGAAGGTGTCCTCCACACTTTCTGATGTCCTTTCCAATACTGGTATTCTTTTTCCCAGCCCTCAGATTTCACCGTCTTAAATTCCTCTGCGGTAAAGGCCTTTTCTTCGTCACCCCTCCTGCAAAGATACTCCTTCTGTGTTTTCGGCAGCCATTTTCCTTTTTCATCCATAGGCCGCACCGTTAAAAGGATGTGTGCATGTGGATTTCGGAAGACCATACTGCCTTATCCGTCACGCGTTTTCCATGCCCGTCTACCGGCACTCCCTCCGCATCCGTCACGGGCGGGCAGTGGATGTTCACATCCGCAATCATCCCCTCACTTACAAAGGTATTCTGGACATAATCCTGCACAAGGCGGATATTTTCCTCCATTGACAGCTCAATCGGCAGGGCAACCTCAATCTCCCTTGCCAGCCGTGCATTTCGCCCCTTCTCAGTCCCTTCCACTTCATTCCACAGCACCGCCCTGTCCTGAAACCTCTTTGGTGCATTCTCAGGCAGCATCACCTCACTGTATGCCACCCATTTCTTTTTGGAATAATCTTCCGTAGTCCCTGTGTATTCATTCTCTATCTTGCTGGCCGACCTGTAAGCAGCCGCAGCAACAGCGCTCCTACCTTCCGACCGTCCAATCACCTGAATGCCAAATTGAAATATCGCCATATTTTTCCCTCCTGTTTTCCTCATTTTTGCAGGCCTTACGCCCTGCACTTATGGCAGTTACAAGGCTCCCTGCTCACTCTTAATATGAAAAATCCCCCAAACGGTAAAACAACCACCCGTTTTTTATCCCGCTTTTTATTTGTCATATTAAAAGTGATAAGGGAAACAGCCTTATCTAATATCTTACAAGGAGATGAAAACCATGAAAGGAAATGAAACCACCGGAGCGCAGGGACAGGCACTGCAGCTCCTGTTTACTTACCAGGGCCTGGCTGAGAAAAATGGAAATATCCGGGATACATCCCTTCTGCTGGCGTTAAAAACAGAGGGCGCACCAAACTTCCTTGCCTCTGCAGTCATCAATTTTCCGGTCATAGACCAAAAGACAGTCCTGTTTATCCACGACCTCCAGCCATACAGGGGATACAAAAAAGAACGGCTGCGTCTTCTGGAGGCGGCAGAAGCCTTTGCCAAATCACACGGATACCAGGATATCTATATCGGCACCGGACGGCAGAAAAAGAATTTCTTAAGCCGTCAGGGCTTCCAGGAACTCCCGGACAGGTCTATGGCGAAAAAGGAACTCAGATATGAATAAGGACATCTGGAGGTGGATGAACCGCATCTTTGCAAGCGGCATCTGGCTGCAGCCATTTTCCATGGCTGCATTAATCCTATTCTTTAAAAGGGGACTGGACGGGGATACCTCATACCTAATTCTCTTTGCACTCTCTTTTCTGCCTTCTGTTTACGTCTGGTCAGAGAACCAGAGGCAGGCAGCATCAGGAAAAAAAGATTTCAGCATTGAGGATATCTTCCACGACAGGCCAACGGAGTATTCCAGCCCGCTGAAGATGCAGGCTATGTATCCCCAGGCAGACCCCAGGCTGTTATATGACACGCCCCAGGGCATTGTCCTTGGAAGGACGGAAACAGGACGGCTAAAAAAGCAGACTGCTTATCTGTGTAATCCGATAAAGGCAGACATCTGCAGAAATTCCCACGTTCTCGTCATAGGCGGCTCCGGCTCCGGCAAAAGTTCTGCCATCATCATCCCAAGCCTTCTTTCCACCCCGGATACCGGGATGTTCTGTGTGGACATCAAAGGAGAGTTATGGTCAAAGTCCCGCCGGATGGATGACCCGGATGTGGTCATTGTCAACTTTCAGGACAGAAGCAGATTCGGCTGGGACTTTTTATACCAGCTGAACCACAAGGACCAGGTGACTGACCAGGATATCCGGGAGTGCATGGAAGATATCGCAAACAGCCTCATCCCGATTCCCGCAAAAGAAAACAGCAAATTCTGGAAACAGAGCGCCCGCAGCCTTCTATGCGGCGAATTAACCGGTCTGTATAAACAGAAAGGCATCCACAACCTATCCGAACTGATTAACGAAATCCTTTCCAGGGATACCAAAGAACTGGTCGCAGAACTGATAGACCACGCGGCACCAAAGGCCATAGAAATAAAACTGCTCTCCTCCTTTAAGAATCTGGCAGACGAAACCCTCTCCGGTGTAGTCCAGGAGGAGCAGGAGAATCTAAAAGCCTTCACAGATGAAGATATCCGCTATGCCGCTGAGGTAAACCCCAGGCAGGCCAGTCCCCTGATGCTGGAAGAGAAAAAAGCCGTCTTCCTGGCCATCCCGGAGGAAAAGCTGGAGCCTTACTATAACGTTATCAATCTGATTATCTCCCAGGTGTTCAGTGCACTCATCAGACGCCCGGAAGGGAGCCTGCCCGTCATGGTCGTGATTGACGAATTTGCAAGGCTTGTATCGAGGGGACCACTCCCATATTTACACAACGGCCTCCTGTTGACAGGCCGCAGCCGTAACATCACCCTGATTCTGGTAACCCAGTCCCTGGCTGCACTGGAAACCGCTTATTCAAAAGCCGATATTTTAAGCGTTGTTGCCAACTGCGCTTACATTGCCGCACTGGATATCCGGGACCAGACCACAGCCAAGACCATTTCAGAGCTTGCCGGTACTTATAAAGAACGGGAGACCACCTGGTCAGGCTCGGGCAAAAACCGCAGCATCAGCATCACTTACCGTGATAAGAACATCCTGGAGCCCTCAGACCTTTCGCATCTGGTGCAGATGGATGAGGTGGTCCTGATATCCTCCGAGTTCAGCTATTGCCGGGTCAAAAAATGTTCTTACTTTAACGACCCCATCCTTGGCCAGCAGTCAGACCGCATCCAGAGATACAACCGGGAGGCCCTTGGCATTGAGGGCAAAGAACAGCCAATGCCGGTAAAAATACCAACAGACAATACCAATCCATATCTCCGCTTTGCAAAGACTTTGGCGGAGAAGTACAGCCGGATGGCAAAAGAAAAAACACAGTCCATCTGGCAGAATCTAAAAGGAGATATAAACAATGAAAAAAGAAGATATAGAAAGAATCATAAAAGAAATACAAAAAAGGATGCCCGCCTGCGAGGTGAAGGCAGAGACCATAAATAAAATCGGCGGCACCAGGGAGGCGATTTCCTGTAAATTTCCTTCTGAAAACTATGCAGTCATCCTATACCCGGATGATTACCAAGGTCTGCTTGATTCCGGGGAATCCCCACAGAATCTCGGACGTTATCTGACCTCACAGATAGAGAAGCGAAAAGATAACCTCCCAATCGGGCCAACGACCGCTGAAGAATTTAAAAAGGGCCTGTACATCCAGGTCATCAATGCAGATATCAACCGAGAACTGTTAGAAAGCCTCCCTCACGATTCTATGGAGGACATTGCTATCGTAGCAAGATACCAGGTACCAAAAGACAACGGAGAATTTACTTCCTTCCTGGTCACCAAGGATAACATGCAGGAGTTTCAGATGAGCCAGGGGGAAGTCATGGAAGCCGCTTATAAAAATACGGCGGCCCAGGAATTTTGCCTGCATAAGCCAGAAGATATCATGCGTGAAATCTTGCAGGAGCAAAATATTCCAGAAGAGGCAATAGACCTCTACTTATCTAACACAGACAGTCACCTCTACATGCTTACAAACAGGGAGCAAATCAACGGCGCCAATGCCTTAGTCTGCCCAGAGGTATTGCAGAACATATACAAAGAATTTGGAGAGCCTTATTATGTCCTCCCCAGTTCTACCCATGAGTTGATACTTGCCAAAGACAGCAGCGGCCTGACCCAGGATGAACTGCGCCAGATGGTACAACAGGTCAACGTATCAAGCGTAACGCCAGATGTCTTACTTTCCTATAACCTCTTTCACTACGACGGTCGGAAACTCTCAGCCGTACAGGAAAAAGAGCAGGTCCTGGAAGCAGCCAGACAGCATAAACTGATACATTGAAAAGGAGGAGCAAAGATGGATAAAAAAGAAATGTTACTGGAAACAATCCAGAATTACTTTCAAATGAAAAAAGACGTCTTCCAGATAGAGATTGTAAGGGAAGACGGAAAAAGAATGGAATACACAAAAGAATAATATTCACCACAACAGCAGCTGTTCACGAAGAAACGTGGACGGCTGTTTGTTTTCTAAAAATCCGCAAAATTTTACCAGCCGTCTCTTTTTCCAGCATACTATAGACAAATAAAATGAAAAGGAGAATGAACTTATGATTCAGACAGAAAAAATCTTAGAAAGAACCAGGAAACTTTCCCGTCACGAAAAGAAAACAATTTTGTACAGAAGGGATGATGTTCTCTGTGACCTCGTAACCGAAGGCTGTTACAGCGGCATTCCAAGAGACCTGTTGAAAGAATGCCTGGTTATGTATATTAGACAGGACTGTGAAAACGGCCCCCTGGAATTTCCTCACTGGCTCCATGACCTGTATTATGGTAATGATGAGCGGCGCATGTTCCAGATTGACAAGGCCTTTCGCAGAATCGGTTACTGTAAAAACTACGACAACCTTATTATGCTGATGCGCGGTAAGCCAAAGGAAATCAAGATTGATGTGGAGCAGTTAATAAAGGACCTGGATAATATGGATGAGGCATATGAGAAGTGGAGAAGAGAGATTTTTTTAAGAGATGCATAATGTAATTCACATTCTATAGACAATCAAATACAATCTTGCTTAAAGTGTCACTTTAAGAAAACCAAGAAAATACTACACCACCATCACAAAATCGATGGTGGTGTGTTTTAATATATTGAGATATTTATTTGATTCTTACGAAACTTATAATAATTACGGTAACGGGCAAGCGTCATAGTTCACCCACTGTCCATTTAATAGAACTTTATTAAAAAGATGACCAGCATTGCTTACAGCATCCGCAAGGTAATCATACATCTGGCCAGTGTATGTGCTAGCATATTTTACCTGCGCCCCAGCATCTTTTGCAAAATCTCCAAAAATTTCAGTTGAGCCGAAACAATCGCACATCTTATCAGAATAAATTAGTACAGCCTGACAATATCCGAGTTTGTAAGAAAATTCGGTTTTTATATAGTTGCAAGCTGCATCTAATTTATCTTTTAATGACATGTTACTTGTCCAGATTTGAGACTCAATAGAATGTCGCCATGCTGTGTATTCAAGATATTCCTGCCAGTCTGAAGTTATAATAACCTTCCATGTTTTAATAATTTTTCCATTATATACCGCGTCAATTCTGAGTTCTCCTGATTTTAATGCTGTAAAATTAATAAATGCACACCAAGAAGAATTATCATATCCTTGTCCATTGATTTGAATTATAGATGTATCACCATTAATTTTCATAACAATCTGTTTCAGTCTATACTTGAATCTACACTTTCTGGTGAAATATAGCAATCTGTACTCTTGCCACCTTCAAGTGTAATGGTCTTAACATTATTTGGTATTTTCACCGTCACACTACACTTCGCACTCACTCCACTGCCATCATCAGCAGTAGCGGTAATATCAGCCGTTCCATTTGCAACTGCTGTAACAGTACCATATGTGTCTACTGTTACAATACTATTATCAGAACTGCTCCAGGTGATACTTTTATTTTCTGCATTTTCTGGACTTACTGTTGCGGCAAGACTTGCTGTCTGGCCTTTTGAAGTCAGTGTTAAAGAGGTCTGGCTTAATGTAATGCTTGAAACCATAACCGGTTTTGGTGTAGCCGTTGGCTGTGGAATCGCTGTCGGCTTTGGAACTTCTGTAGGCTTTGGAATCGCCGTAGGTTTCGGAATCGGTGTAGCTGTCGGCTGCGGTGCCTTTGTTGGCTGCGGAGCCGCCGTAGGTTTTGGTTCCGCCGTTGGCTTTGGAGCAACTGTTGGTTTAGGTGTCGCTGTTGGCTTTACCGTAATGGTTGGCTGTGGCTTCTGTGTCGGCTTTGTAGTTACAACGGCCTTCTTCGGCATCTTCACAGTCTTAGTCTTGGAATAACCGCCATACTTCTTACCGGCCTTGTTATAGGCCCTCACGCGATAAGAATATTTCACGCCCTGCTTTAACGGATATTTCTTGGATGTCTTATGTGTATATATTGTTGTTTTCGCACTTACATTCTTCAACTTCACCCATTTCTTAGCCGAAGCCTGTTTATAGTAAATCACATAAGCGGTTGCGTTTTTCGCTTTCTTCCACTTGACGGTCACTCTGTCATAGCCCGTTGCCTTCACACTGGAAATCCTCACCTTAGAAGGCGTTTTCTTGGATGCTGCCTGCGCCGTGATGGATAAGGCAGGAATGAACAGCATGACCATCACTATGCACAATATTAGCCGTGTTAAAAAGTGTTTCTTTTTCATTTATCTGTCCTCCTTAAAACAAATCTTGTTGACCATATTGTACTACGAAGGAGGACAGAATGGAAGATATCAGAGAGAAAAAGTCAGGGATGGAGTCAGGTTTTCAACCTTCCCCTCTTTTATTTCACTGGTATGCTGAAAGATGGATTTTTCATTTTTCTACAGTTAGTATGCCGAGTAATTTGAAAAATGAAGTTTTCTGACATAAAAAAAAGAAACACCTTCCATTTCGGGGATGTTTCCTACCTGTTTCCTTTGTTTCCTAGAGGTTGTGAAGGCCGCATTTTTACTGTATTTTTTAGCTTTGGGGAAGATACTTATATCCTCCCCGAAACGCCCCGGCTTCTGAAGTACTAGCTGAAGCCGGGGCGTTAACTTTCCTGTTTTGCTGTTTTTTTCTATTTTACTCCAAGCTTCTCCAGTTCCTTTGCCGCCTGCTTCAGATCATGGAATTCAATGGCATGAATACCAAGCTTTCTTGCAGCCTCGCAGTTCTCCGGGCGGTCATCCAGGAAAACGCTCTCCTCCGGTTTTAAACCGAATCTGGAAAGAAGTGTCTCATAAATATCAGCCTCCGGTTTGATCTGCTGAACCTCACAGGAGAAAATCACACCATCCATATTTTTCAGAAAAGGCATTTTACCTGGTCTTGTCTGATCCAGCATGAATTGGCTGTAGTTTGACAGAATGTACAGATGATAGCCCTGGCTTTTCAGATAGCTGGTCCAGGTTTCGGCGTAATCCTTAATTCCAATTGTTTTTCCTGATTCTTCGATCACACGCTTTACATCCGCTTCGTACTCGGCCGGAAGTTCTGCGATAAACTGTTTCCGGTATTCTTCTTCAGGAAACAGGCCACGGTCACGCTCATTCCAGATCTGGCTCTTAAAAACCTTCTCAGCAATCAGCTTCTCTTCTTCTGCCGAAAAGTGGAACGCTTTCAGATAGCTTTCCCAATCATAGGAAACCAATACCTGTCCCACATCAAAAATTATGTTTTTCACTTCGCCTGCGACCTCCTTTTCCTCTTTCTTCAAAAGTTTATAAACCATAAGAAATACATAAGCCAGCACTGGCACCAGAATTACAGTACCTACTGCTGCCTTAAAATTCCCCTGTGCGTTGTCGCCGCTGCCAAAAGCAAAGATCATAGGCAGACAGCAAACTGCCAGTAAGACTACCACTCCCAGAATGGCAGCTGCACGTTTAAAATTTTTCATTCTTTATTCCTTTATAAAATCCGTTTTCTTTTTTGTCATCTAGAGCATCGAAAATTAAGTTTCTGCTATATTGGCGCAGCAAATAAAAATCAGACAAGTCAATATGGCAGTTACTTAATATTCGATGTACTAGATACAAGATACGCCGGAGAGAACCTCCGGCGCAGTCACATTTCAATTACCGATCACTCTGTAACCAGTAATGTATTCTTACTTACAAGCGTCTGATACGCAGCCGCTTTTTTCCAAATTATTTATTTCTGTAAATAATATCGTTTCTTCCTGGTCCGTTGGAAACCATGGTGATCGGGTATCCGATCTTCTCCTCGATGAATTCGATGTATTTTCTGCAATTCTCCGGAAGATCCTCATAGTTCTTTATTCCACGGATATCGCATTTCCATCCTGGAAGCTTCTCGATCACCGGTTTTGCTTTCTCAAGTCTGGCTGTGGTCGGGAAGTCTGTGGTAATCTCTCCGTCGATATCGTAAGCAACACAAACCGGGATCTCATCCAGATAGCCAAGTACGTCAAGTACTGTAAATGCCACATCTGTAGCACCCTGAAGACGGCAGCCGTATTTAGATGCAACACAGTCATACCATCCCATACGTCTCGGACGTCCAGTGGTAGCACCGTATTCTCCGCCATCACCACCGCGTCTTCTAAGCTCGTCAGCCTCTTCTCCGAAAATCTCGGAAACAAATGCACCGGCACCTACTGCGCTGGAATAAGCCTTGCTTACAACAACAATCTTCTGGATCTCATATGGAGGCACACCTGCTCCGATTGCACCATATGCTGCCAGTGTGGAAGAAGAGGTAACCATTGGGTAAATACCATGGTCAGGGTCTTTTAAAGTTCCAAGCTGTCCCTCAAGAAGGATCTCCTTGCCCTCTTTCAAAGCATTATTCAGGTACAGGGAAACGTCGCATACATATGGTGCAACCATTTTCTTGTATTCCATCAGCTCTGCAAAAAGCTCATCAACGTTCAGAAGCGGTTTGTGGTATAAGTGCTCAAGAAGAACGTTCTTAGTTTCACAAACGCTTGCCAGTTTCTCCTTCAGGCGATCCTCGTCAAAAAGCTCATTTACCTGAAAACCGATTTTTGCATATTTGTCAGAATAGAAAGGTGCGATACCGGATTTAGTAGAACCGAAAGATTTGCCTCCCAGACGCTCTTCCTCATACTGGTCAAACAGAATGTGGTACGGCATAACCATCTGTGCTCTGTCAGAGATCAGAATCTTCGGTGCCGGAACACCTTTGCTTACAACCTCATTGTATTCTTTGAAAAATACAGGGATATTCAGTGCAACACCGTTGCCGATCACACTTGTGGTGTGTCCGTAAAATACACCTGACGGCAGAGTGTGAAGTGCGAATTTACCATAGTCGTTTACAATGGTATGTCCTGCATTTGCACCACCCTGGAATCTAACGATAATATCAGCTTTCTCAGCGAGCATGTCGGTAATTTTCCCCTTACCTTCATCTCCCCAGTTTGCTCCAACTACTGCTTTGATCATAACTCAAATTCCTCCTGTGTCTGATCTGAATTTCATTAAAAAAGAAAACAACAACCTTTTATCATACATTAATCTCAGCTGTCATTCCAAGCATTTCCTTGTGGGAATCCAGAACCGGATTTACAACTTTTGCAATAAAGCTTTCGGTCTGCTCTTTGGCACGTCCCACATATTTCTTCGGATCCATGGTCTTCTGAAGCTCTTCCAGGGTCAGGTTAAATGCCGGATCTGCTGCGATCAGCTCAAGAAGGTTGTTGTCCTTACCTTCTACCTTAACATTCCTGCCTGCTTCCATGGAAAGCTCACGGATGCGCTCATGAAGCTCCTGACGGTCTCCACCTGCTTTTACTGCGTCCATCATAATGTTCTCAGTTGCCATAAATGGCAGCTCAGCCATCATGTGTTTCTCGATAACCTTCGGATAAACCACAAGGCCATCTACAACATTCAGGCACAGATCCAGGATTCCGTCAATTGCAAGGAAGCCTTCCGGTACGGAAAGACGCTTGTTGGCGGAGTCATCCAGGGTTCTCTCAAACCACTGGGTAGCAGAGGTGATGGCTGGATTCAGGGCATCTACCATCACATATCTGGAAAGGGAAGCAATACGCTCACTTCTCATCGGGTTTCTCTTATAAGCCATAGCGGAAGATCCGATCTGGGATTTCTCAAATGGCTCCTCTACTTCTTTCAGATGCTGAAGAAGACGGATATCGTTTGACATCTTGTGTGCACTTGCTGCAATTCCTGCCAGAACATTGACAACACGGGTATCAACTTTACGGGAATAGGTCTGTCCGGATACCGGATAGCATTCCTTGAATCCCATCTTGGCAGCGATCATCGGATCGATCTTGTCGATGGTCTCCTGGTCTCCTTCAAACAGTTCCAGAAAGCTTGCCTGTGTACCTGTAGTACCTTTAGAACCAAGAAGCTTAATGGTGCCAAGAACATATTCCAGGTCTTCAAGATCCATCATAAATTCCTGTGTCCACAGTGTGGCACGCTTTCCAACGGTAGTTGGCTGTGCAGGCTGGAAATGGGTAAATGCAAGTGTAGGCTGATCTTTATATTTGTCAGCGAACTTGGAAAGCTCTGCAATTACGTTTACCAGTTTCTTCTGAACCAGTTTCAGAGCTTCTGTCATAACAATAATGTCTGTATTATCTCCTACATAACAGGATGTTGCTCCCAGGTGGATGATTCCCTTTGCTTTCGGGCACTGCACACCGTAAGCATATACATGGGACATAACATCGTGACGCACTTCTTTCTCACGGGCCTTGGCAACATCATAGTTGATATCGTCTGCATGAGCTTTCAGTTCATCAATCTGTTCCTGGGTGATGTTCAGTCCAAGCTCCTTCTCAGTCTCTGCCAGAGCGATCCAGAGTCTTCTCCAGGTGCGGAATTTCATATCCTGTGAAAAAATGTACTGCATTTCCTTGCTGGCATAACGCTCAGACAAAGGGCTTGTATATCTGTCTGTACTCATTCTTTCTCTCCTGTTTCTAAGTAAGTTTTTATCATTTACTTTGCGGATCAACTGTTTTTTTCCACATACAAGGGGATTATATAACATCCAAAGATTTTAAGCAAGCCCCTGATGGAATTTCCCAAGGAATTCCTTCATTCTTACATGTTCTGATGAAAATACCTCTTCCGGGGTGCCTTCCACTGCGATCAGACCGTCATCCATAAAGATAATCCGGTCGGAGATGTCACGGGCAAAGCTCATCTCGTGGGTAACAATCACCATGGTGATATGCTCGGCTGCCAGGTCTTTGATTACTTTCAAGATTTCGCCAGTGAGCTCCGGATCCAAAGCAGATGTGGGCTCATCGAAGAAAAGAATATCCGGGTTCATGCAAAGGGCTCTGGCGATGGAAACTCGCTGCTGCTGTCCACCTGAAAGCTGGTATGGATAATAGTTTTCTTTATCTGAGAGTCCCATTTTCTTCAGCAGTTCTCTGGCCTGAGCGTAGACTTCTTTTTTGTCTCGTTTCTGGACTTTGATAGGAGCGTCTGTAATATTTTTAATCACGGAAAAATGGGGAAAAAGGTTAAAATTCTGAAAAACCAATCCGATTTTTCCGTTTTTGATGATTTCGCCGCCGTCTGGTGTCTCCAGACCAGTGGCACAGCGAAGCAATGTAGACTTACCAGAGCCGGAGGGACCGATAATACTAAGAACCTCGCCCTTGTCTACTTCCAGGGAAATGTCACGGAGAACGTCCAGGGCTCCGAAACTTTTCTTTATGTGTTTCATTTCAAATAATTTCATATAGTGACTCCTTCTGGTTACCCGCACACAGTTTTACAATGTATATTCACTGCAGGTTGATGATAAATTATTAGCGGTAATAGTTCAGTTTTTTCTCTACTTTATCCATAATCACTGCTACCAGCAGGTTAAATACATAATAAAATACAGCCGCTACCACAAACGGCACCATCGTGGTCTGAGAGCTGGCAATCTGTTTCGCCAAAGTGAACATTTCAGCTACCGCTACAACAAACGCCAATGAAGTATCCTTTACCAGAGTGATTACTTCGTTGGTAATAGATGGCAAAATCCGTTTAAATACCTGGGGAAGAATGATGCGGAAGAAGGTCTGTGCTTTTGAGTAGCCAAGGATTCTGGCTGCTTCATACTGACCTACTGGCATGGATTCAATTCCACCACGGTAGATTTCTGCAAAATAAGCGGCATAATTAATTGCAAAAGCAATAAATACAGCGATCAGGCTGTAACCCATGGAAATTCGGATTCCAAAAATAAAATATGGTCCGAAATATACTACCATCAGCTGCAGCATAAGAGGTGTTCCGCGCATAATGGAGATATAAGCAGAAATGATCCATCTGATTATCTTTATTTTGGACATTTTCCCCCAGCAGACCAGAAGGCCAAGTGGCAGGGAAAATATAAGGGTTACAAAGAAAATTTCCGTAGTTACGGTCATTCCCTTTGCAAGCTGGCTTAACATTACACTAAAACTCATAGTTACTGTGTTCCTCCTGTTGATACTTGTGTTCTAAGGGATCGCATTTCACGTTTCATTTCATTCTATAATTCACATTCTGCGAATCAAGCTCCTTCTTTTGGAGCAGACCCCTTCTCGCTAAGAAAAGAGGGTGCGCCAGGTACCCTCTTTTTTACATATATTCTTGTTTATATTCTATGTGAATTATTCAGCCTCATCCTCAGCAGCATCTGCATCAGCTGCCTCATCAGAATCTGCATTTTCTTCTGCCGCATCTGTGTTCTCTTCTGTCTTATCTGCTGCTTCCTCATCTCCCAGGCAAAGCATGTCAGCTACACCATACTGCTCAGCCAGTTTATCAATCTCGCCCTCGTCATACAGCTTCATAACCTCGGTCCATACGGTATCACGAAGCTCCTCGTTTCCTTTGGCAAATCCAATACCGTACTGCTCGCTCTGGATCGGCTCGTCCAGAATCTTATATTTGCCCTCTTCTCTCTGAGCCAGCTGATATTTTGCAACTCCGATATCTACTGCAACAGCGTCAGCAGCACCGGAATCAATATTCATAAATGCAGTATTGTAATCCGGATTCTCTGTAAGAGAAGCAAAGCTGTCTGTCAGATCCTTGTTGTCATCACTGTTTAATGCATCGAGTGCTGCAGATGCAGCCTGTACTACAACATTCTTCCCTGCCAGATCTGCCAGTGTCTCAATTCCGGAATCGGAAGCGACTACCATAACCTGCTCGTTATTCAGATATGGATCAGACCATGTATAATCATCCTCACGTCCATTGATGGTAAAGCCATTCCAGATACAGTCAATATTTCCGGAATTCAGCTCCATATCCTTGGAATCCCAGTTAATTGGTTTCTTTACAAGCTCCCATCCAAGATTATCACATACCTTCTGCGCCACATCCAGGTCAAAACCAACATATTCGCCACTTTCATCCATATAACCAAAAGGCGGGTACTCTGCATCAAATCCAACAGTCAGGGTCTTACTGTCGGCATCTGCATAAACAGTCACACCAGAGCAGATACCTGCTGCCATCAAGGCACTCATCATAATCGCCAGCATTCTTTTTTTCATAATATCTATCCTCCTGAAATCTAATTCTCATTATTTTAGTGCGTTTTCACTCTACCATGTTAAAGCATGGTTGTATGGTAGCATACGAAAGTAATTCTGTCAATATAGTTTTTGCAATTTGACGAGCAAGTTCCAGCCAATAGTTACTGTTCACTCCGTTCACAGTAACGCGCTTCGCGATGCACAGAAATCATGCAAAGCATGATTTCGCGCCGCAATTCTCGGGTTTTCTGTGAACTTTGTTCACAAAAACACCTCGCGGAACGTTACCAGTGAACAGTAATAGCCAATACATAGCATTTGGACAATGGTTATTGCTCTAGCGAGCCATTTCAGGCGCGTTCTTAGCGTAGATGAAATCCAGCGCTTACGAAGACTTATGCGTGAGGGCTCTCCCGAACGCATTAGTCGCAGTTAGCGATTAGTTCATCGTAGCGTTGCGCCGGCGAGTGAGTAATAACCATTGTCCGAATGCGTCCGCCTTAAATAACTTTTCACTCACCAACCAACAAAGCACAGGTTCATCACGAACCTGTGCTCCTATGATACTCTCCAGTCAGCTTCTCCAGCATTTCATCCGCCTTCCCTGGTCTTATGCTGACCTCCTTTTTCTGCGCAAACTCATCCAGTGCCTTTTTTAAAGTATCCTTCACTTCCTCCGATACATTCAGCTCTTTCAGCCTGTTCTCATACTCCTGCGGCTTCTTCACGCTGCGATAAGCAAGCAGATAGCAAACCAGCTCCTTAGGATCGCTCTGGGTAAGGAACGCCTCCCAGAAACACTCCATTGCTTTCTCCATCTGAAAAAGATAGCTGTACGCACATCCAAGGTTATGCCACACACTCATGGTCAGTCCCGGTCTTATCTGCTCCAGCCCTTCTTTTTTCAGAAGCTGCTGATACACCTTGATGGCACTTACATACATCTTATTCGCTACCAGGGCATCCCCTTTTCTCTTTTTTCGAAGAAGAGGTGCCTCCTGATCCAGCTTGGCAAGCTTTACATTCAATGCCTTCAGCTCATCGTAAGTAAGATAATTGATCTCCTTAAATACCGGATAAAGCACATCCTCCGCACTGGCAAATTTACCAAGATGAGGACGTAGCTTGGCTGCCAGCCTTGGCAGATCCAGTTCCTCGCTGATCCAGGTACAGAGATTTTCATTTATAACAGAAGAATCCACCAGATAAAGATTGTGGTACAGAAAGTAGCAAAGCTCCTCCAGTGAGTAAATATTGGTATTGATACTCTCCACAAAAAACGGCTTGTCCGCCTTTTTTGTCTGACATAAAATATAACCGCTCATTTCCAGCCTCCTTTACCAATCTACCAGTTCGTCCCAGACCTTGCCGCTGGAAGGGAACATTTCTCCAAATCCAAGATCTTTTACAACAACGCGGCATTTCTTCTGTGACACATATGCAAGGGCCAGAGACAGTCTTGTAGTCTTATTGGGACGCTCAGGAAGTCCGGGCAGTCCCATAATTACTTTCTTCTTGTGCTTCTCGCCGAAGGTTCCAACAACAAAAACGAGCTCTGTTATATCATCCAGGATCAGCTCACAGCCAGCTTTACACTCATACCAGTTCTTACCAGCCTCAATAAGCGGGTAATATGCCGGTGCACCCATCACCCGCATTTCCATTCCCACATCTTTCAGCACAAGAGCAGGACTCATATAACGGTACCCCTTCAGGATCTTATCCTCAAGGCGCTCCTTTCCAGCTGCACATGCACCTTTTGCAAAAAGGTTATTTCCATAATAAACCTTTCTTCGCTGCATGCAAAGGCTTCCAATGGATATTTTCGCCCAATCCGGGCTGAATCCATATCCTGTGATCTGAATGCTGGAAAAAAGACCGGTTCCAAGAGTCTCCTTAATAAAATCACGGAAAGCCTCATCTCTGGCTTCCACGGCCTTCTCTCCCTCTTCTTCAGGTGCTGTAAGAGATGGGAGGACCGTCTTCTTCGGCTCCTCAAGGCGTACCAGCACCGGCCTTGTGCTGCTGTCCATAGTCAGCTGCTGAAACTTCACTTCATCCTGGTGAAAAGAATACCAGCCGATACTCCGGTTCCAGGTCTCTCTTTTCTGGGTAAGGGAATAATAATAAAAGCTCTCTCCATGGTCTATCAGCATGTACTGATTCTTCGAAAAACCAATGGCCTGGCAGGCTTTTTCCATATTTTTCACCTGGGGGTCCTCAAGCTCAGGACTTGTGATCACCAGGCATTTTGTATTTTTTACAAGATCTGCAACTCCCAGAAATTTCAGCATACCCTCCAGAAAAACCTGAAGCAGCTCCCATGGCTCCACCTGTTCTCCCAGAATCTGCACACTGTCTTCTTTCTTACAGATTCCATACAGGTCATCCACCATCTGTCCCCCTTTTTCCCGGGCAAAATAAACTGCCTCAAGACCAATGGTGTACTCTTTATGCTCTCCGCGCCTGCAAATACAGGTAGGTGCTTCAAACTCCTGGGCACCAACTTTCATGGACACAGAGCAGGGTTCCTCCCCTTTCCGGTCATAATAGCAGATCTGGGAATAATCTTTTCCAAAATCAATTCCTATGATCAAATCACGAATTTCATTCATATATTCAGTCCTCTTCTGTAATGACAAACATTTCTTTTACATACTGTTCCTGGCGGAAATACTGCTTCAGTCCCTGTTTCACCTCATGATGCTTGTCCAGTTTCCGCGCAGACAAAATCTGATTAATCATCTGGTACTTGCTGAATGGTGTACCTTCCACCTTACTCATTCCAAGTACCCGCTCTGGCGTTCTTTTGGTCTGTCCATTACATTCCTCTGAAAAATAATAATGCAAAGTTTCCCCGTAAAACATGGTAAACGGCTTGGTAAAAATACCCTCATATACATTCTTAAGAGGCTCTGTCTTATATTCCAGCGCACGTCCAAGTCCGGTATCCAAAGCATATACAAGGGTTACCTTCGCCTCCGGGCTGGTGTGATATTCCACACATGTTTTGTCATCCATCTGATACAGGCTCAAAATTTCCGGTGGAAGTCTGTGGAAGAAAGAAAATACCATTTCTTTGTCCATGCACATTTTCAGAAGCTCTTTTTCTATGGAAAGAAGAGCCTCTTTTCTGCTCTTTTCCCTGGAAAGCTCTTTAAACAAAGCCAGATAGCAGACTTCATTTACCATCCATTTCTGCATATATGCATTCAACAGACAGTTTTTCACAAAAGGACTCATGGTGTATTCTTTTACAAAAATGCCATAGGAAACATGGGTCAGATATCCGCTTACGATCCACTCCCTTCCGGAATGGCGAATGTAGGATTCCAGAACATGCTCTCCCTCCTTGCGGTAATCCGTGGTAAACATAAGAAGCTGAAGGATTTTTTCCTCCAGATCATAGGTATCCATTTCAAATCCCACAGCACTTTTCCAGATGGAAAACATTTCATCCACAGGTCCAAAACGATATTTCATAAGATATGTGAGGATCACCTCATCATAAAATCCATTTCTGTAAACATCAGATGCCAAAGCCAGAAGTTCCTCGTCTTCCAGCATGTCGCAGCGCACGATCATGCGGCTTACCAGTTTCAAAAGGCTTCGCATGTCCACGCCCTCATAGCCGAATTCCTCCACAATGGCCTGTGCCTGGGAAAAAAGACCGCGGCTTATAAGAACCACCAGAAGCTTCTGCCTGTCCACACGGGCGTATTCCTGGTAATCCATCTGCTTTAAATATTGATCCAGATCTTCGCCAAATACATGCTCTGCATAATAATCCAGAATCCTGCGACGTACCTTCTGCTTATACTCCATGCAAAAAGCATCGGATTTGACCAGTCTTTGAAAAATATCCAGATTATCTTTGTCCAGTTCATGGCTTTCGCAATAATGAAGAAGCACACCTGGCTCGTCCACGCCAAGGGCAAGAACTTTTCTCACTGCCCCATCCTCATCCATGGTCTTCTTCAAGCTGTAATCTACAGTAGCACTGTATCTGCGCTGCTTGTCATCCTGAAAAAGGATAGCAGCATCTTCTGTATAAATTCTTGGATAAGCTACGCCCTGAACACAGGTATAAGTCTCCTCTGATTCCATCTGACTGTGACGAACGATCACATAGCGGACTTTTTTATCATCAAAATAAAGGCGGTGGGTAAACATTTTCTGCGCAATGGAATCTGCCGCCTCTTTTGTGCGAGGCTCCATCAGAAACTCCTGATATAAGACAGCATAGCTCTCATTCATTTTGCCCTCAGCCAGTTTTTTCCTGGCGAAATCCCGCATACCTGACATATAGCGCTGGTATGCTGCCGGCTCTTTTTCCTTATTTGCAATAATGCAGGAATAAATAAATGCCCGCTTGGAATCTCCAAGGGAATCGCTGTTGTAAGTAAAATACATGAGAAGAGCCTTTGGAAGCTCAATCCGTCTGGAAGTATCCATAGTCTCCACATAATACTCATAAAGTCTTGTAAGACGCAGCCCATGCTCCACTGCCAGGGAAAACCAGCGGAAATATTCAGTCTTTCTTGGGTTTCCCTTCATCACATATTTACAGATGGCTTCCAGGGTATCCTCCGAAGAATACTGATCATAGCCCTTTGCCAATGCCTGATAAATACTTTCGTTATAATCTTTCTCATACCCGGAAAGATATGCAAGGCGCATTACCAGCTCCTCTGTAAGAAGGTTTCTTCTTGCCGCGAAGCGGAATACCTGCCCCCAGAAGCTGTTCAGCCTGTGAAGAAGCGTCATGTCCTTGCAGATGATCTTCCATGCTTCCAGATAGAGGAACGGACTCCTGCAGCCCTTGCCAAACTGCTCTTCCAGCACAAATAATGCCTTGGACGGAGTCTCCTTGTATGCAGGATCCAGTTTCAGCAGGATCCATAAAAGCGGAAAGCTGTCACTTTTCTGCATGTAAAAATTGCGGATTCTGGACAATGCGTGAACCTTGTCCTTATATAAACCGGTAAGCGTGCACAGATACAGATAAATTCCAGCAAACTCCAGATCATCTCTTGTATAGGATTTATCCTGATAGCTTTCCAGAAGAGCTCTTGCTTCCTCATGATGGTTCTCCATGTAAAGAAGAAAGGCCTCATACATCTGGTATTCCGGATAATCACATCCGGACTGATGAAGCTGGTTCAGAATATAGTGGCTGCTCGCACTCCAGGTGGAAAAATCCATCCAGCTGTTGACACCTGGATTCTCCTTTCCCGCAAGACAGCTTGCCACAGCAGTCTCATAGCACAGGTAGGACAGACAGTCTTTTTGAAGATCCAGTTTACTCTTCTCCTGAGTCAGACGGATATCTACATCCAGTTTACCACTTGTGGATGCAACAATGGTATAAGTAATCTCCTGATAAGGGCTTTTTACTATAATCTTGCCAAACTGATTGCCTTGTCTTAATTTCTCCTTGTGCACCAGATATTCCACTTCATAATGGCTGCCAATAAAATCTTCGTCTGTTACCACCTTGCGGGGAACTTCCAGAAAATCTCCAACTGCTTCCACATCAAGGCGCAGATGTCCCCATCCGCTTCTCTGAATGTAAAAAGATTCTTTCAAAGAGTCTTTCAGCTCATAGTATTCTTTCCCCACCTCTCTGGCATTTATGGTTACTTTTTCCTTCTTGCCTGCGGCAATGAGAAATTCTTCCAGATGCTGATACGTCACCGGTTGTCTGGACAGACCATAATAAAGTGTCTGGATCTTTTGATCCTCATTTTCCAGAATTCTGGTGAAGCTGGCATCTTTAAAAATACGGAATGCCTCTTTAAAATCATCCCGGGCAACTTTTACAAATTCGTCCAGATTCCCTACCACACCTGAAAAACTGCGTATTTCCTCTTTCTCGATCTCAATTTCAAAAGGAAGACGGGCCTCTCCAATATTTGTAGTAAAACACAGCCATCCCTTCAGGTTTTCTCCTGGGGCAAGTCCTACCGTATCAATTCCAAGCGGGAGACGCACAGTAGTTCCTGAAATATGGTCCATTCCCGGTACCACCCGGCGGCTGGAGGAAGTAACATAACCGCGGATCTTCTGATTATCCTCTGTTCCAACGTACACTTCCCCTCTCTTCGTCTCCCCTGCTTTCATGGTCAGGGAAATCTTCTCCTTGGAAAAAAGGAGCTGGGGCTGTTCATATTCAAACTTTCCGTTTAAAAGCTGTTCGATCTTTTTTTTCAAAATCATTCACCTTACGTCTTTCGTGTTCTTGTTACTGTCCACAAACTTCACAGCAACACGCTTCTCAGAACATTGCTGCGGAACAGTAATCCTGTTACTCGCTGTCACTGCCTCTTTCGAACCAGAGCCTTTTTCAAACACGCTCCAGGCAGTTACTCTGACATTATTATAATGATTTTCACCCTTTATTTCAATGTAAAATATAAAAAGAATCCTGCCACGATTTTTTCGCAGTAAAAAAAGGCAGCCAGGCACTTAAAGCCTGTATTTTTCATAGACTATATAGAAATCCCCTTTGAGGTAGCGATTTGAAGACATTTTTGAAACCTTTGACAATGGCCGAGGAGCAGTATTATCTTCAGCAGTACCAAAGGGGCGATATGGAAGCAAAAAATATTCTCATAGAACGTAACCTGCGGCTTGTTGCCCATGTAGTAAAAAAATATCAGGGAACAGATGTAGAACTGGACGATCTGATTTCCATTGGCACCATTGGATTAATGAAAGCCATCTCCACATTTGATTCCACAAAAGCAGCCCGGCTGTCCACATATGCTGGAAAGTGTATCAACAATGAACTGCTTATGTTGTTCCGCTCCCGCAAGAAGCATTCCCGGGAAATCTCGCTGTATGAACCCATTGGTACAGACAAAGAAGGCAATGAGATCAGTCTTCTGGATGTAATGGAAGGACCGGCAGTGGACGTTGTGGAAGAGTATTCCACCAGAGAAGATATCCGTCATGTACTGGATTCCATGAAGTCTGTACTGTCTTCCAAAGAATATGAGGTGATCTGCTGCCGTTTCGGTCTCTTTGGGCAAAAGGAACAGACGCAGCGGGAAATCGCCAGGCACCTTCACATCAGCCGCTCCTATGTATCCAGAATTGAAAAAAACGCCCTGCAAAAATTGCGGACGCTTTTTCCTGAAAACGGGTAAAACACGCTCTGCGAGTTTTACCTCTATGATTATTTGTTACTGTTCATTCCGTGACCAGTAACGATTATTTTTCTGAATTACTCTCAGACTTATGCTTCACTACGGCGGAGGATATCATAAACCTCTGCCTCACCGCCAAGATCTACAAACAGCTTCTGCTGCGGATGGGGAGCGCTTTCTACGGAATTGCCCTCCTCATCATAGATAGCTTTTACAGGAACCAGAAGATTGGTTCCATCCGGTTTCATGATCTCGATCATCTCTCCTACTGTAAACTTGTTTCTCTGTGTAATCTGCACATAGCCTCTCTCATCTACAGCTTCTGCAAATCCCAGATACGTATACCCCTTCTCATAGGTATTATTGTCATAGATCTGTGCTTCCTCGCTTGGTTTGCCATAAAAGAAGCCAGTTGTAAATTTACGGTAAGTGCAGCCTGCGATCTGCTCCTGATACCAGGACATGTTTGCCTGATATTTGGCCGGATCTTCCAGATAATCATCAATAGCCTTGCGGTAAGTACGTGCGACAGTTGCTACATAAAGAGCTGTCTTCATACGACCCTCGATCTTCAAACTGTCGATTCCGCTTGTGAGAATGTCATCCATGTGCTCGATCATGCAAAGATCCTTGGAATTGAAAATGTAAGTACCACGCTCATTCTCATAAACCGGCATATACTCTCCGGGTCTCGACTCTTCCACAATGGAATATTTCCAACGGCACGGATGTGTGCAGGATCCCTGATTGGCATCTCTTCCTACCAGGAAATTGCTGAGAAGACAGCGTCCGGAATAGGAAATACACATCGCTCCGTGAATGAAAGTCTCAATCTCCATATCATCTGGAATATTGGCACGGATCTGGCGAATCTCTTCTAAAGAAAGCTCACGGGCAGTTACCACACGCTTCGCTCCAAGCTTGTACCAGAAGCGATAGGTTTCGTAATTAGTGTTATTTGCCTGGGTACTGATATGACGCTCAATCTCCGGACAGATTTCCTTGGCATAGGTAAAAATACCAGGATCAGCGATGATCAAGGCGTCCGGTTTTAATTCCTTAAGCTCTTTCAAGTACTCTCTTACACCAGCCAGATCATAGTTATGCGCAAGAATATTCACTGTCACATAGACTTTTACACCATGCTCATGGGCAAATGCAATTCCCTGCGCCATCTCTTCTTTTGAAAAATTGCGGGCCTTGGCACGAAGCCCAAAAGCCTCTCCTCCGATATAAACAGCGTCTGCTCCGAAAACCGTGGCAATCTTCAGAACCTCAAGACTGCTTGCCGGAACTAATAATTCTGGTTTACGCATATGACTCCTCTTTCTTTACACTGATGGAGGCTCCGTCTCCTAACGGAAGGATGGAGGTCTCCAGCAGCGGATTGTGCTTCAGTTCATAGAGATACTGACGCATACGCTTATAAATGGTACGATTGCGTCTCTCTACAAGATAATGGGATTCGATAATGTCCCCTTCTTGAAGAACATTATCAGAAACAAGAACGCTGCCCTTATGCATTAATCGAAGCACATCCGGCAGCCAGTTCATATACTGCCCCTTGGCAGCATCCATAAAAATAAGATCATAAGTTCCAGTAAGTTCTTTCAGGATCTCTCCTGCATCCCCGGTAAGGAACTCTATCTGGGATTCCCGTCCTGCCTTCCTGAAATTCTCTCTGGCAATAGGGATCCTTTTTTCATAATTCTCAATTGTTGTTATTTTCAGATTCTCAGGTCCATATTCGCACATCAGCAGAGTGGAAAAACCTACTGCCGTTCCGACCTCCAGTATTTTCATCGGCCGGGTTGCTGCAAGAAACATTTTCAGAAAGCTCTGCATTTCCTTGCGGATAATGGGAACCCTTCCTGCAAGTGCTTCTTTTTCCAGTTCTTCCAGAAAAGGAGTATTCCCCATATCAAGAGAATTGATGTAAGTGCGCATTCTCTCCTCTACGATCACTGTCCGGACTCTCCTTCCCCTGCAGTTCCATCAGCTGCCTGAGTATCTGCTGTACCATCTGCACTCTGGGTATCAGCTGTATCAGTTCCTGCATCTGTAGTCTGAGTATCTGTCTGGGCCGCTGTATCAGCTGCTGTGGCACTATCCTGCGTAACACCAGTCTGCTCCTCATCACCAGCAAGAATACCCATAATACGTGTAGGAGTGTAAGCTGTACTTAACAGATAAGTTCCAGCCTGCATCTGTCCCTTATATGTAGAAAGTTTCTCCTGTGCAAAGAACACCAGACTGTCGTCGATCAGTCCCTTGCTTTTCAGGATCTTGGCTACATCATACGTGGATGAGCCTTCCGGAATCACAACTGTCACTTCCTGACCTGCTCCCGGGCTGACTGCCTGCTGGTTAAAAACATTGTAGCCAAACTGATAGGCCGACTTGCCAATCCAGAAAATCAGCACTGCAACACAGACGTAAAAAGCAGTACGAAAAATTCCACCAGCTACAAAAAGCCCTGCTTTTCCCACCTGATCTCTTGTATTACCCATGTTTCCTCCTTATAACTCAGGAATGTCCAGATTAATTCCCTCTGTAAGTGTCCTGCATATCTTCTGCATAAGTTTACAAAGAGCAAGCTCCGCATCAAGAAATGCGTTTACAAGGGGATCTCTGCGCAGCTCCCTGGATTCTCTGTTGAGCTGCTCCGTTCCCCGGAACAGCTCATCTCTGTTTGCTTCATTCTGTAGTCTGAAATTGTTTCCTCTGAATGCATTCACACGGTCCATAAGCTCCGGGTTCTCCTTCAGAAGATCTCTGTATTTCTCAAATTCCTGATATTCTTCACTGTTCTGTACAGCTGCAAGAAGTGCATCTATACAGTCTTTTATCTCGTTCATCGCGCCTCTGCTTATGCCTCCATAATGATTGGAAGGATCATCGGACTTCTCTTGGTACGTTTCCATACGTAGTCGCTGAGTGCATCCTTCACTGCTGCCTTAATCTTACTCCAGTCTGTGATACCTTTATCCAGACATCCGTCAAGAGCCAGCTCCACCACTTCTCTTGCATGATCCATAAGGTCTTCTGACTCTCTTACATACACAAAACCTCTGGAAACAATATCCGGTCCTGCCAGTACCACATTGCTGTATCTCTCTAATGTCATGACAACAATCATAATACCATCTTCGGAAAGATGCTGTCTGTCGCGAAGTACAATATTACCAACATCTCCGACTCCAAGACCGTCTACAAGAATTGCACCTGTGTGTACGGAACCAGTAACAGCCGCACTATTCTCATCAATCTCCAGAACATTTCCGGATTTCAGAATAAAAATATTGTCCTTGGAATATCCAAGTTCCTCTGCAACAAGCTTCTGGGCAGTCAGATGACGATATTCACCATGTACCGGAATTGCATATTTCGGCTTCACAAGGGAGTAGATCAGCTTAATCTCCTCCTGGCAGGCATGTCCGGATACATGTGCATCCTGGAAAATAACCTTTGCACCTTTCATGGAAAGCTCGTTGATAACCTTGGATACAGCCTTCTCATTACCTGGAATCGGATGAGAGCTGAAAATAATTGCATCATTAGGTTTAATGGTAATCTTCTTGTGGATATTAGCAGCCATACGGGAAAGAGCAGCCATGGACTCGCCCTGACTTCCTGTAGTGATCAGAACAAGCTGCTCATCCGGATAGTTCTTTACCTGGTCGATCTCGATCAGAGTCTGGTCAGGAACACGCAGATAGCCAAGTTCTGCGGCAGTGGTAATAACATTTACCATACTGCGGCCTTCTACTGCCACTTTACGTCCAAAGCGGTATGCGGTATTGATGATCTGCTGTACACGGTCTACATTGGAAGCAAACGTTGCGATAATGATTCTTGCAGTCTTATATTCATTAAAAAGATTGTCAAAAACATGACCAACTGTGCGCTCAGACATGGTAAAGCCCGGACGTTCCGCATTTGTAGAATCACACATAAGGGCAAGAACGCCTTTTCGTCCGATTTCCGCAAATCTCTGCAGATCAATGGCATCTCCAAATACAGGGGTATAGTCCACCTTGAAGTCACCTGTGTGTACCACGATTCCCACAGGAGAATAAATAGCCAGTGCAGATGCATCCTGGATACTATGGTTCGTCTTAATAAATTCAATAGCAAAATCACCAAGATTGATCACCTGACCGTGTTTTACTTCTTTTAACTTGGTAGTCTTAGTCAGATTATGCTCTTTCAGCTTGTTGCTGATCAGCGCAAGAGTCAGTTTGGTGGAGTAGATCGGTGCATTTACTTCCTTCAGTACATATGGAAGCGCACCAATATGATCCTCATGACCATGGGTGATCACAAATCCTTTCACCTTGGAAATATTCTCTTTCAGGTAGGTAATATCCGGAATTACAAGATCGATTCCCGGCATATCATCTTCTGGAAAAGCAAGTCCGCAGTCTACTACCACTATACTGTCTTCATACTCAAAAGCTGTAATATTCATTCCAATCTGCTCCAGACCACCAAGTGGAATGATCTTCAGCTTGGAGCCATTGTTAGTTTTACGTGGTCTCTTTAAGGCAGGCTTGCCCTGACCGCGGAACTGAGGTTTATAATTCCCCTTAGTCTGCTTATCCTGTCCTTGTTTCTGACCATCTTTTCCTTCCTTTTTCGGCTGTGCCTTATATCTGTAATTTTTATGTCTGAAATTTGGTTTTCTTGTTCCGTTTCCGGCTGCCGGAGTCCTTTGCCCGTTGTTGTTCATTTCATTTTCCGTCTTCAATCAATCTATCCTCCATTTTGCGCACTTTATCCTCCAAACTCACGCTACCAGGATAAAGCGACTTTATTTTGTTTCGGCTGGTAACTGTTCAGTAACTTCACAGTTACACGCTTCACGATGCACAAAATAACATGCAAAGCATGATTTCGCATCACTGTTCACGATCTGCCCAGCAAATTATTACATTTCAAGATCTACGTCGTCCAACATCTGTTCAAATACTTTGGAAATTGCCACCAGTTCTTCATCATCTTCTACCATCTCATAGCTGGCTTCTTCGCTTCCCTCTTCTGAAACATCTTTCATAATATAGGCATTTGCCTCATCGTCCTGTGAATCGGAAACCAGAAGATAAGTGATTCCTGCAACTGTAGTCTGTTCTTCCACAAAAAATTCTATAATCCCATCCTCAGATTGAAATTTAATTTTCTCCATTATTTTCGTCCTTATTCATATTCATTCGGTCTAAGTATCCCTGTAAGATCAAAACCGCAGCCATCTGATCGAGAAACTGCTTCCTGTTCTCACGTCTGACACCGGTCTCCATCAAAGTACGCTCCGCTTCTGCCGTAGTCAGTCGTTCATCCCACATCACAACAGGCAGGCCAGTCCTCTTCTCCAGCTTTTCTTTAAACTCAAGAGATTTCACCGCCCGCTCGCCTACAGTATTATTCATGTTCTTCGGATATCCAAGTACAATACGCTCTACCTGATACTCCGAAATCAGTTCTTCAATCCGTGCCATCGTCTGGCGAAGCTTATTCTCCTGCTTGCGCCAGACAGTCTCCACACCTTGTGCGGTAAGTCCCAGTGGATCACTGACGGCAACGCCCACCGTCTTGGAACCGTAGTCTAATCCCATTAATCTCATAATCAGTATTCCCAGGATCTGTTCTTAATATACTCGGTCAGCAATTCCTCAACAAGTTCGTCACGCTCAACCTTCATGATCATGCTTCTGGCACCCTTATGGCTGGTGATATAAGTCGGATCACCGGACATAATATAACCTACGATCTGATTCACAGGATTATAGCCTTTTTCTTCCATTGCGTTGTAAACCAGGTCCAGGATTTCTTTTACTTCAAGCTCCTGATCTGGTTTTGTTCTGAAATATTGTGTACTTCCCAGATTATTTTCTGCCATTTTTCTCACGTCCTTACGATTATTTCTTTTTTATTTTAATATAATTACGTGTAAATTACAATCCTAATTTTGCATTGCCTGTCATTTCCGCAATTGTGTGGTTACTGGTCACGACCTGCCCAGTAACCCGCTTCGCGCTGAGATTCGCGGGTTTTCTGTGAACTTTGTTCACAAAAAACATCTCGCGGAACGTTACCAGTGAACAGTAATAATTATGTTACTGGCCACGCCCTACAGAACCTGTATTTCTTCTCCCTGCAGAATATGTGGCTGCAAAGTTTTTTCCACTTTCACCGCCAGAATATCATTTACACCGTATTCCTCCGTTTTCAGCACCGCCACTTTCACATATTCTCTGGAATGTCCCAGATAATACGCTTTTCCATCAATCTCCACTTCCTCCTCCAGAAGTACCTCCAGAGTCTTTCCAAGAAGAGAAATCTCATATTCTGCAGCACGCTTCTGGTGCAGCTCCAGCATTTTGTCACTTCTCACAGCTTTTTCTGCCTCTGTCAGCTGCCCGGGCATAGCCGCAGCCTTAGTTCCATGGCGACGGGAATATTTAAAAATGTGGGTTTCATAAAAATGAATATCTTTCACAAAATCATAAGAGGCCTGGAAATCCTCTTCTGTTTCCATTGGAAAGCCTACAATCACATCTGTTGTCAGCGCCGGATTTCCGAAATAATTGCGAAGAAGTTCACATCTTGCTTTATACTCCGCGCTTCTGTATCGTCTGTTCATTCTCTCCAAAGTCGTATCGCATCCGCTCTGCAGGGAAAGATGAAAATGAGGGCAGACTTTTGACATAGAAGACAGTTCTTTTGCAAATTCTTCTGTGACGATTCCCGGTTCCAGGGAGCCAAGGCGGATTCTCTGAATTCCTTCCACTTCATTTACTGCCTGAATAAGAGAAAGCAAAGTTTCTTTTTTGTCCTCAGGAAAATCCACTCCATAGGAACTGAGATGAATTCCTGTAAGCACCACTTCTTTGTAGCCAGCTTTGGCCAGCTTGTGCACTTCGTTTAAAATATTCTCTTTTTCCCTGCTTCGCACGCGGCCTCTTGCGTAGGGAATGATACAATAAGTGCAAAACTGGTTGCAGCCATCCTGCACCTTAATATAAGCACGTACATGCTCAGCTGTACGGCTGATTTCCAGTTCTTCATATTCCTTTGTCTGGTTAATCTTAATAATATGAGCCTGACGCTGGTGTTCTTTTTCAAATTCAGCCAGAACTTCCACAATATTTTTTTTCTGGTTATTTCCAAGTACCAGATCTACTGCTTCGTCCGTTTCCAGTTTTCCCTCGTCAGTCTGTACATAACATCCTGTTGCTACTACCACCGCATCCGGGTTCATCTTTTTCGCCTTGTGAAGCATCTGACGGGACTTACGGTCTGCAATATTTGTTACCGTACAGGTATTTATTACGTAAACATCAGCACCTGGTTCAAAAGGTACGATTTCATACCCTGCCTGTTCCAGAAGCTGCTGCATAGCTTCCAGCTCATAAGAGTTTACTTTACATCCAAGATTGTGTAATGCAACCTTTTTTTTCATTTTTTCCTCCAAAACTAGTACTGTCCACACCATGCAGGATAATTTCTCCGCGGTGCACAGAATTCATGCAAATACGTGATTTCGTGCCGCACTTCCCGGATCTTCTGTAAATTTCATTCACGAAAAGCATCCCGCGGAATATTACCAGTACACAGTAATGTTGTAAATTTTTTATACATTTTCACTAATTCTGCTGCCATTTTTTCTCTTTTTTCACCTTGACTTTTATCCTGCCTACAGGTAATATGAGTACTGTAAAGCAAACTACTAACAATCCAAGGGAGGTTATATCACAATGAAAACAGCAAAAATCTCACTTAACTCTATTGATAAAGTGAAAGCATTTGTAAACGAGATCAGCAAATTTGACTGCGACTTCGACCTGGTATCCGGAAGATATGTGATTGACGCTAAATCTATCATGGGTATCTTCAGCCTGGATTTATCCAAACCGATCGACCTCAATATCCATGCTGACGGAGCTGCTCTTGACAGCGTTATGGAAATCATCGACAAATATACAGTTGAATAATTAAATATTCGATTGTCAGAGGAACTGTTCACAGTTCCTCTTTTTGTTTTTTCGATGACTTCATGCAGTCTCTGAGTACTTTTCCACTTTTTTACTGGATTTCAATCACTTCTGCAGTGCTAAGTGCCGCTTCCATCAGTTCATCAATTTTCTCAGCCAGTTTCTCCTCTGACTTGCGGATCACATTCAGATTCGGCTTTGTAACCGGATGCTTTGCGACAAAAATAGTACAGCAATCTTCATATGGAAGAACAGAAGTGTCATAAGTTCCAATCTCCCAGGAACGCTCTACAATTTCCTGTTTATCAAACCCAATCACCGGACGATATACCGGTAATGTACACACTTCATTCGTTGCTGCAAGACTCTGCAGGGTCTGGCTTGCAACCTGTCCAATGCTTTCACCGGTAATAAGTCCAAGACAGTTATCCTTCTTTGCAAAATGCTCTGCAATTCTCATCATATAACGACGCATAATGATAGTAAGCTCATCATGTGGACACTGATCGTAAATGTACAGCTGAATGTCTGTGAAATTTACTACATGAAGCCTGATCGGTCCACTGTATTTTGCCACCAGCTTCGCCAGGTCCACAACCTTCTGTTTCGCACGCTCGCTGGTATACGGCGGAGCATGGAAATAAACGGCTTCAATCTTAACTCCTCGCTTTGCGATCATATATCCGGCCACTGGGCTGTCAATTCCGCCGGAAAGAAGCAGCATTGCCTTTCCATTGGTTCCAACCGGCATTCCGCCAGGTCCCTTGATGCTCTTGGAATATACATAAATTTTCTCACGGATCTCAACAGAAACGGTAAGTTCAGGCTGATGTACATCCACCTTTGCCTCCGGAAAAGCATCCAGAATGCTTTCACCGATTCTTGCACTTACTTCCATGGAATTTACCGGATAGGACTTCTTTGCACGTCTTGTATATACCTTGAAGGTGCCGTGATAATCCGGATGTACATTCTTCATGTACTCCACAACGTCAGAGCGCATCTGCTCAAATCCTTTGTCCTCGTAGATCACTACCGGACAGATATAAACAATACCGAATACTGTTTTTAATGCAGCTACAGCCTCCTCAAAATCGTATTCCTCCGGACAGAATACATAAACACGGCCCTGCTCCTTCACAACGCGGTAATCGCCCTCTATCTTAGAAAGAGCAATATTCATCTGCTTCACAAGGGCATCTTCAAACAGATATCGATTTTTACCCTTGATAGCTATTTCTGCGTATTTTATTAAAAATGCGTGAAATATCATTTGATTTCCTCCTGTTTCTTTATTTTATGCGGCTGCCGGACTTTCCCCGGCGCTGCATTTCATTCTTCTTTTCCTCACTGCATCAGTGTCTGGAATATCTCCGAAGCATAGGCAGTACCTGCCCGATCACTTCCAATGCATAATCCACTTCTTCAAATGTATTTTCCTCTGAAAAACTGAATCTCAGCGTACTTTCTCTTTGGGCTGCTTCCATTCCCATTGCACTTAAGGTTCCGGCAGCTTTTCTTTTGTGGCTGGAGCAGGCGCTTCCGGCTGAAACATAAATGCCTTTTTCTTCCAGAGTATGAAGCAGCACTTCGCTTCTCACGCCCAGAAAGCTGGCGCTTAAGATCTGAGGTGCACCTTCTCTTATCTCCATTCCGTTGAGACGAACATCAGGAAGTTTCAGAAAACCTTCTGCAAGGCGTTCCTTCAGCTGATACATATGCTCAATTTTCTTATCAAAATCCGTGTAGACCATCTTTGCAGCAACACCCAGTCCTGCAATTCCAGGTACATTATCTGTACCGGACCGCATACCGGCCTGCTGGCCGCCGCCTAAGATCTGAGGCTGAATCCTGGCTTTCTCATTGATATATAAAAATCCTACACCTTTAGGCCCGTGAATCTTATGGCTGCTCACAGAGAGCATATCAATTCCTGCCTTTTTGGGATAAATACGGTATTTTCCAAATGCCTGGATCGCATCTACATGATACAGAGCCTTCGGGCTTTTCTCATGAACCAGTTTTGCAATCTCTTCCACTGGCATCACAGCACCAACCTCATTGTTTACATACATAGTAGATACCAGAATCGTATCCGGGCGCAAAGCTTTCTCTAACGCCTCCAGCTGAACCACACCCCTGTGATCTACAGGAACTATCGTCACCTCATATCCCATCTGTTCCAGGCGCTCTGCAGGCTGTCCTACAGCTGCATGCTCCACTGAAGTGGTGATAATATGGTTTCCGCTTCTTTTATTTGCATCCGCTCCGCCAAACAAGGCCAGATTATTTGACTCTGTTCCGCCAGAGGTGAAAATGATTTCTTTTTCATTTACCTTGAGAATTTTGGCAAGTATCTGTGCAGCTTCACGGACATACTTTTCCGCTTCCACACCTTTTAAATGCATGGCAGAAGGATTTCCAAAATCCTCTGTCATTGTTTTTACTACAATCTCTGCCACCTCAGGATAACATCTTGTGGTAGCAGAGTTATCAAAATATGCTTCCATTTCTTACTTTTCCTCTTTTTTCCAGAGCATGTTAAAAAAAGGCTTTCTGCAAGATGTGCATCACAATTTGCGGAAGCCTTTACCCGGATAAGGGCGCAGCAGCGAGCTGCGGCAGCCGAATTCAGGTGAAGCATACCGCAAAGTGGGGCGTGCAGATTGCTGAAATGATTTTTCAAACAGGCTCTGGCACGTCTTGCAGATTGCTAAAATATTTTTAAACAGACTCAAGCGTATACATCAGAATAGACAGCATGGTCATACCTGCTGTCTCTGTGCGCAGGATTCTTTTTCCCAGGGTCACCGGTTTCCCTCCGGCTTCCATGGCATCTCTCACTTCTTCCTCCTCAAAACCGCCTTCCGGGCCAATAAAAATCCCCACAGATTGTCCAGGCTGAATTGCCGCCAGGATTTCCCGGGTCTCTTTCATACCTTGGGCAAGCTCATAAGGAATCAGAACCACATCCAGTCCTTTTGCAAAGGCAAGTGCTTCTTTCCAGTTCATTACATTTTTCACTTCCGGGATCAGCATACGCTTAGACTGCTTGGCTGCACTCTCGGAAATCTGCTGCCATCTGCTAACCTTCTTCTGCGCTTTCTTTGCATCCAGCTTCACCACACATCTCCTTGTTTCAACCGGAACAACAGCGTAGGCGCCAAGTTCCACAGCCTTCTGAATGATCAGTTCCATCTTATCCCCTTTGGGAAGTCCCTGGAACAAATAAATCCGGCTTGGGAGTTCATACTGGGATTCCTGTGCATCAAGGATATGGAGAACTGCGCTGTCCTCCTGAAATTCTTCTATGGTACAGTGATATTCCTTCTCACTGCCATCGCTGATCCACACATCCTCACCAATGCGCATGCGCAGAACATTTTTCATATGGTTCAGATCCGGACCTGTAAGAGTGATCCTGTGTTCTTCCTCCAGGACCTGATAAGGCTCCACAAAAAAGCGCTGCATAATTATTCCTTTCTGGCTGTGACAGATACCCATTCTCCCTGATGGGTTACCTCAACCAGCTGAAGCCCGGCGTCTTTCACTGCCTTTACCACTACTTCTTCTTTCACATCCAGAATTCCAGAGGTAATATAGTAAGCACCCTTTTTCATCTGATTTACGATAACCGGTGTGAGAGGCACCAGTACATCTGCCAGGATATTAGCCGTTACAATGTCATATTTCTCATATCCAACAGTATCCTGAACTTCTTTATCATCAATGATATTTCCAATGAGCATGTCAAAAGTCTCATCCTTAATATCGTTAGCTTCTTTATTGTCAGCCACTGCCGGAATTGCACAGGGATCAAGGTCAGTTCCCACAACATGAGCAGCGCCCAGCTTCAAGCTACAATTCCAAGAATACCGCTTCCGGTTCCAACATCCAGCATCTGGGTGTCTTTTGTCACAAATTTCTTCAGCTGACGAATTACCAGCTGGGTTGTCTCGTGCATACCAGTTCCAAAAGCTGTACCTGGATCAATGTGAAGGATCATCTTATCTTTATCTTCTTCCTTCACTTCTTCCCAGGATGGAACAATAAGAATGTCATCTACATAGAACTGATGGAAATATTCTTTCCAGTTATTGATCCAGTCTTTGTCCTCTGTCTGGGATTCTGTGATGGTGCCTTCGCCGATATCCATGTATCCGCGTACTTCTTCAAGGACAGCACGTACTCTCTCGAGAACAGGCGCAGTTTCTGTGTCCTCTTCCAGATAAAAATTCAGATAGGCGATTCCATCATCCGCTGGACCTTCCGGCATAATATCCACAAACATCTGCTCTTTATCTGTCTCGGTAAGGGGCTGTTTGTCCTGAATCTCTACGCCCTCAACTCCAACGTCTGCAAGGGCAGAGATGATAACGTCTTCTGCTTCTGTTTTTGTTTTGATGGTAAAGCGATTCCACTTCATACTATTTCTCCAATCTTTTTATTGAAAGCTGTTTCTTCATAATCACAATATGGTATTTTTTAACATCTTGCGAAACGGTTGTTATCTGTTACTTTATTCTGATTTTTCAATTCACCTGACCAATTACTGGTTTTTTATGTCCATGTTACTTCTTTTTATGTGCAAAAACATGCACAACCCACTTATGTCGCTGCCCTTTCTGATAAAATCTCCAGAAAAACTCTACCAGAAGCAACGCCGCTGCTGCATCCACAATGTAATGCTGCTTCAGCACCTGGGTAGAGATAATGATCAGAATTGCAAATACCAGAGAAAATCTCTGATACCATTTCGGCACCTTCTCTGAGCCTTCCACACCTTTCCAGCACATCCAGCTCACATAGCAGTGGATAGAGGGAAACAAATTAGAAGGACTGTTCCCGCCATCCAGGGAATATACCAGAGCGAGAATCTTTTCCGAAAGGGTATTTCCTGGGATCTCCGGTCTTATATTGGTGGTCGGTATTAAAATAAAGCAGATAAAGCAAATAAAATGTATGGTCAGATCTGTGGCAACAAACCGGTAAAACATATCCTTACCACGCCTTGCCGCCAGCAAATACCCCACCGCCCAGAATGGAAATGCCAGAATATAAAACCACACAAATACAGGCAGTAAAGGAACTTCCCTGTCAAATGCCATCGTAAAATCAAAGTGATACCTGCCAGCTGTAAGCGCACTGCTTCCCCAGTAAATCAGACAATTCACTGCCATGATGGTCACAAGAGGTACAATAGACCACAGGGGGATATATCGGTTTAACAAATCTCTTTTCTTTGTTTTCAAGGCAAAACTCCTTTCCGGACTCTTGCGATGTTACTGCTCATTTCCTGACCAGCAGCACGGACAGTAACGTTGCGGCTACCCTTTAATATACAATAAGTAACAAAAAAAGAAAAGAGGATATCTCCCCTTTTCTTTATTCTTTTATGGAAAAACTGATTTTTTACTCTTCAAAGGTCTCTTTTAATTTGTCCATGAAGCTTTTTTTCTTCTTTTCGGACTTTTCTGTGCTATCGCCGGCACTGCCTGCAGGACGATTGCCGCATGCCTCGTCAAATTTGCGGAGAGCTTCTTTCGCGTCCTCATTCAGGTTGGTTGGTACCTGAACAACCAGAGTTACGTAGTGATCACCGCGAACATTCTTGTTTCGAAGGGACGGAACACCTTTTCCCTTCAGACGGATTCTGGTATCTGTCTGAGTTCCTGGTTTCACTTCATAGAGAACTTCTCCATCTACTGTATTCAGTTTGACTTCGCCGCCAAGCGCTGCCTGTGCATAAGTAATCGGTGCAGTAGAGTAAATATTCATATCCTGTCTCTGGAAAATCGGATGGCGTGCTACATTTACTTCTACCAGCAGATCGCCTCTCGGACCTCCATTTGTGCCAGGTTCACCTTTATCACGGATACGGATACTCTGACCATTGTCAATACCAGCTGGAATAGATACCTTAATTTTTTTGCGATTGGAAATGTAGCCGGTACCACGGCAATCCGGACATTTATCTTTGATAATTTTGCCAGTACCATGACAATCCGGACACACCTGAACGTTACGAACCATGCCAAACATGGACTGCTGGGTGTAAACGATCTGTCCTTCACCATTACATTTCGGACAGGTAACCGGTGAGGTACCAGCCTTAGCTCCAGAACCGTGACAGGAAGTACATTCATCTTTCAGAGTAATCTCAAGTTCTTTCTCACAGCCAAATACAGCATCCTCAAAGGTGATATTCACGCGTGCACGCAGGTTTGCACCCTTCATAGGTCCATTATTGGCACGTCTGCGGCTTCCGCCGCCTCCAAACAGATCTCCGAAAATATCTCCGAAGATATCACCCATGTCTGCGCCGGAGAAATCAAAGCCGCCGAAACCGCCTGCTCCGCCACCGCCGCCGTTTTCAAAAGCGGCATGACCAAACTGATCATACTGTCTTCTCTTGTCCGGGTCACTTAAGACGCTGTAAGCCTCTGTTGCCTCTTTGAATTTCGCTTCAGCTTCCTTATCTCCCGGATTTACATCGGGATGATACTTCTTGGCAAGCTGACGATATGCTTTTTTTAATGTAGCGTCATCGGCGCTCTTATCAACGCCTAAGACTTCATAGTAATCTCTTTTATCAGCCATGATTTCTTTTCCTAACTTTTTGTATTTGGTTATCTTATGGACGACGCCAGCGGCGCAATTCCTGTAATATGTCTTTCACCACCACTGCCCGGTCATGAATCATGACCGGGCTGTAGTTTCATGTTCCGAAATATTGGAACTTATTATTCAATTAAACCTCTTTGTAGTCAGCATCTACAACATCATCGCCGTAACCTGCCTCGTTACCGCCCTGGGAAGTTCCTCCCATGTCCGGTCCCGGGCCTGCCTGACCAGCACCGCCCTGTGGGTTCTGTGCTTCATACATCTTTGCGAAAAGCTTCTGAGCACTTTCCATCATCTTCTCCTGAGCAGCTTGATCTCAGCGACCTGAGCATCTCCGATCTCATCTGTATTTGCATATTTAGCAGGATATCTTTTAATGCATTTAAGTCAGCCTCTACGGAAGCTTTGTCATTTGCATCCAGTTTATCACCAGCTTCTTTCAGTGCATTCTCAACCTGGAATACCATGGAGTCTGCATTGTTCTTTGTATCAATTGCCTCTTTACGTTTCTTATCCTGAGCTTCGAACTCAGCAGCTTCTTTAACAGCCTTGTCAATATCAGACTCGGACATGTTAGAACCAGCTGTGATTGTAATGTGCTGCTCTTTACCTGTTCCAAGATCCTTAGCAGATACATTTACAATACCGTTGGCATCGATATCGAATGTAACCTCAATCTGCGGAACACCACGACGTGCTGGTGGGATTCCATCCAGACGGAACTGTCCAAGGGACTTGTTGTCTTTCGCGAACTGACGCTCGCCCTGTAATACATTGATATCTACAGCGGTCTGATTATCAGCTGCTGTGGAGAAAATCTGGCTCTTCTTGGTCGGAATAGTTGTATTTCTCTCGATCAGACGTGTTGCAATACCACCCATTGTCTCGATGGACAGGGAAAGTGGAGTAACATCAAGAAGAAGGATGTCACCTGCACCAGCCTCACCGGAAAGCTTACCACCCTGGATAGAAGCACCAAGTGCAACACACTCATCTGGGTTCAAGGCCTTGCTTGGCTCTTTGCCAGTTAACTGTCTTACTTTATCCTGTACAGCCGGGATACGTGTAGATCCACCAACCAGAAGCACCTGTCCAAGATCAGAAGCAGTAAGACCTGCATCAGAAAGTGCACGGCGAACCGGCTCTGCTGTTTTCTCAACAAGATCATGTGTAAGTTCGTCAAATTTAGCTCTTGTAAGGTTCATATCAAAATGCTTCGGTCCTTCAGCTGTTGCTGTGATGAATGGCAGGTTGATATTGGTTGTTGTTGCGGAAGAAAGCTCTTTCTTAGCTTTCTCAGCAGCTTCTTTCAGTCTCTGAAGAGCCATCTTATCGTTGCTTAAGTCAACGCCCTCTGTTCTCTTGAACTCAGAAAGCATATAGTCTGTAATTCTCTGGTCAAAGTCATCACCACCAAGACGGTTGTTACCAGCTGTTGCCAGAACTTCGATAACGCCATCACCAATCTCAATAATGGAAACATCGAATGTACCACCACCAAGGTCATAAACCATGATCTTCTGCTCTTTCTCATTGTCAAGACCATATGCAAGAGCTGCTGCTGTAGGCTCGTTGATGATACGTTTTACATCGAGACCTGCAATCTTACCAGCATCCTTGGTTGCCTGACGCTGAGCATCATTGAAATATGCCGGAACAGTGATAACTGCTTCTGTAACAGACTCTCCAAGGTATCCTTCAGCGTCTTTTTTCAGTTTCTGAAGAATCATAGCGGAAATTTCCTGTGGGGAATATTTCTTATCATCAATTGTTACACGGTAATCTGTACCCATCTCTCTCTTGATGGAAGAGATTGTTTTCTCTGCGTTTGTTACTGCCTGACGTTTTGCAGGCTCACCTACCAGACGCTCACCTGTCTTTGTGAATGCTACAACAGATGGTGTTGTTCTGGATCCTTCTGTATTTGCGATAACGGTTGGCTGTCCACCTTCCATAACAGCTACACAGCTGTTTGTTGTACCTAAGTCAATACCAATGATTTTTCCCATGATAATTTTCCTCCTGTTTAAAAATTCATGGTTGCTGTCCATTACACGAACAGTAACATTTATACTTTGTTTTTAGAAAATGTCGATGAAGTTTGATTCTCCAAGCTGCTTTCTGTTAATTAGCAACTTTTACCATACTGTGTCTTACAACGAAATCCTTGTAGGTATATCCCTTCTGAAATTCCTCTACGACGATGTTCTCGCCAACGGATTCGTCCTCCACATGCATCACTGCATTATGCAGATTCGGATCAAATTCCTTACCTACAGCTTCGATTGGCTTCACACCCATCTCATCAAAAGCTGTCATCATCTGCTTGTAGATCATCTTCATGCCTTCTGCAAATGGATCATCCTCCGGTGCCTGTGCAAGACCTCTTTCGAAGTTATCCACGATCGGAAGCATTTTTTCAACGATGTCCCTGGCGCCGATGATGTACATGCTGGATTTCTCTTTCTCCGTTCTTTTACGGTAGTTATCAAATTCAGCCATGCTGCGCTTCAGTCTGTCTGTAAGTTCCTCGACCTGCTGTTCGAATTTATCTTTCTCTTTTTTCTTCTTGCCGAAGAAAGAAGTTTTTGTCTTGGTTTCCGGTTCCTTCCGAGATTCTGCTTCCTGATCTGACTGCTCAGTTTCTTCTGTCTGTGCTGGTTCCTCGGAAGTCTCCTCTTCTGCTGTCTGGGCTGTATCTGCTGCCTCTTCTTCGCTTCCGTCTGTTACCGGAATGTCAACTGCTTCTTCCTGTACTTCGGCTTCTTTATTCATTTCTTCTGACACGCTTTCAACCGCCTTTCTAGGTTTTCTTATTTACCATTTCGTCAAGCTGGACTTTTAATTTCTTTAAGCTGTCCACTACATTCTCGTAATCCATTCGCTTGGGACCGATGATTCCAATAGTTCCACGCATTCCATCTCCCAACTCGTAAGTAGCTGTGACCACACTGCAGTCTTTCATGGTACGTACCGGAACTTCATCCCCGATGTATACCTGAACTCCTGTGTTCTCCGGATCTCCCATTTCCTCACGGACCATATCCGCAAGTTCCTGCTTATCCTCGAAAGTGGAAATCAGCTCACTGGCTCTGGATGTATCTGCAAGCTCTGGATACTTAAATATGTTGGTTGCTCCCGATGTATATACTTTCATATCTTCTTCGTCCACGTGAATTGTAGCTGCAACTGCGTCCAGCACATCTGCAACCACACCGCTGTGGCTTCCCGCCTGTTCTTTCAATCTGGCGATCATGCCAGATTAATGTCCTGGATGGGTACACCGTTCAGGTTCGTGTTAAGAAGAAGATTCAGCTTCAGGATCGTCTGGTCATCCATCTCCTCATCAATATTGATGATCTGGTTCCGAATGACATTACCCTCACATACAACTACGGCAATCAGCTGCCGCTCATTGACTCGTGAAAGCTGAATGAACTTCAGGGTGCTTCCCTTATACTGGGGAACCGCAACCATAGCCGCATAATTGGTATTCGTGGCAAGAACCTTCGCCACCTGCTTGAGCACCTTATCCATCTTATCTGACTTCTCAATCATCAGATCACGGATTTCTGCGATCTCGGCTTCCTTCTCCCTGGTAAGCTCATCTACATAAAGGCGATAGCCTTTATCTGATGGAATTCTTCCGGCTGAGGTGTGGGGCTGTACGATGTAGCCCATATCCGTCAGGTCGGACATCTCATTTCGGATAGTAGCAGAGCTGACATTCAGATCCGGATATTTGGAAATAGTTCTGGAACCTACAGGCTCACCTGTTTCCATATAAGTTTTGATGATTGCTTTCAGTATTTTCCGTTTGCGCTCATCTAATACTTCATCCATGAAATATCTGCTCCTTCCTGAAAAGCAGACGGTCAAACCTGATTCTGATTTCCGTCTGGCTTCTTCGAATTCCTTTTGTTAGCACTCATCATTTAGGAGTGCTAACATCTATGTTCTTAAGATACACCTCAGTATTCCTTTTGTCAATATTTTTTACAAATTTTTTTCATCTTTTTTGATAGTTTTTACCCTATACTTTACCATTCTGGCTAAATTCTCCTTACTGCAATACTTTTTTTGGACAGCAAGGATACTATCAGGTATCTGCCAACGCAGTCTTATGTTTGCTGCCGCATAAATGAAAAAGATGCCTTGAGAAAATTTTCCCTGGCATCTTCTTTCCTATATAGGAATACCGCCCATAGGCGACATATCCGTTTTGTAACTGTTCAGCACCTTCACAGTTATATGTTTCGCAAAACAGCCCCTGCTGAATAGCAGCCTCTATTTTTTATAATTTTCCAGATAGTCAAGAACTGCTGTCGGCTCATCCAGAAAGACTACCAGATCCAGCACGGAAAAATCCATGAATTTCTCTTCTGCTGTGTACTCCAGCAATGCTTTCATCTTGTCATAATATCCGTCAATGTTATACAGCACAATTGGGCGGTCAATACGTTTCAGGCTTTTCAAGGTAAAAATCTCAAAAAATTCCTCGTAGGTACCAATTCCGCCAGGTGCTACGATCGTAGCATCTGATTTTTCTTCCAGAAGTTTTTTGCGCTCTCTCATATTCTCTGTGAAAATAAATTCCGTGCATTTCTCATACAGAACTCCAGGCTGGTCAAAAAATCGGGGAGCAATTCCAAGTATGTAACCATTTTCTGCTGCCACGCCTCTGGCTGCTGCTCCCATCATTCCGGTAGCTCCGCCGCCAAACACCAGACCGTGACCTCTTTTTCCCATTGCTCTTCCAAGCTCTTCTGTTTTTTCATAATAAATGTTTTTAAGCAGTGCACTTGAAGCGCCATATACACATATGTTCAATCTGTTATCCCCCTTATTTTTTCTTCTAAACACAGGTGCAGCCTACCTGCGGCAGCACCATATACGAAAGTCAGCTGGCATATATTTTCCAGTCAGCTTCCGACAGCCGCGCAAAACAACATATTTGCCACACCGCACAAAACCATCACCAGAATGGGATTCATTTTAAATTTTCTTAAAAGCACCAGTGCGGCAGTAAAGAACACCACCATTCGAATGCATATGTTTTCCCGAAACAGTTCCAGTGCACCATTTATAAAAAAGGATGATACTAAAATGGTGACTCCTGCCTTGGCGATCATGGCCACAACCGCCGGGCGAAGGGATGTAAGAGTTCCCTGGAGAAGGGACATTTTCCGGTATTTCGTGTAAATATATGCCAGCAGGGTTACAATTATACAGGAGGGTAAAATACAGCCAAGAGTAGCCACCACTGCGCCACCAGGACCAGCAATCCTGGTTCCTACAAAGGTTGCGGAGTTTACTGCAATAGGACCAGGAGTCATCTCTGCAATGGTCACAAGATCCGAAAAGGTTTCCATGGAAAGCCAGCCATGCATAGTCACTACCTGTTCCTGTATAAGAGGCATTGCTGCATATCCACCTCCAAAGCTTAATGCACCAATCTGAAGGAAGCTGAAAAAGAGCTGAAGATAAATCATTTTTTGCTGCCCTCCTTCACAAGTGTACGCGCAAATCCAAATACAGCCACAATAAGTATTATATAAATAATGTTCACCTTCAGAAAATAGCTTGCACAAAAACTGATGACCATAATAATCACATTTACCCAGTCTTTTGACTTCGCCACGTTTTTCCCCATGTCGTATACCACGGAAATGATCACAGCACCTACGCCGGCAGTCATGCCTTTCAAAAGAGCTGCTATATAATAATTAGAGCAGAATGCATCATAAAACAAGGAAATCAGGGACAGGATCACCATTGGCGGAATAATAGCCCCCAGAACCGACAGCAACATTCCCGGTATTCCCCCAAGCTTGTATCCCACCACAATTGCTCCGTTTACCGCGATTGCTCCTGGAGATGACTGTGCGATTGCCACCAGATCCAGCATTTCTTCCTCATCGATCCAGTGATATTGATCCACAAATTTCTCTTTCAATAAAGTAACGATCACATATCCGCCGCCAAAAGTAAACGTACTAAGATATAACGAGGCAAAAAAAAGCTTTCTCAGCACATATCTTTTATTCTTTTGTTTTTCTTCCATTTCCGGCACTCCTAATAATTCTGCATGATTTCTGTGCATCGCGAAGCGTGTTACTGGTCAGGTCATGAACAATCACGCTTTTCTTTTTTAAGATAACGCACTATAGGTATGTCTGTCAATTAAAGTTTTGGAATGCTTCTGGCATTTCAGAAGGCAGAACAAATATTCGATTCTGCTGTACTTTTATAAAAAAGGATGCTATACTGAAAACAGTTAAAGCGTGTTTGATTTTATAAAAGAAAGGACTCATATGGATCATTTTGAATTACATTCCGAGTATAAACCAACCGGCGATCAGCCACAGGCTATTGAGAAACTGGTAAAGGGATTTAAAGAGGGAAATCAGTTTGAGACGCTGCTTGGTGTCACCGGCTCTGGTAAAACTTTTACTATGGCAAACGTTATTCAGGCGCTGAATAAGCCTACTCTGATCCTGGCCCATAATAAAACTTTGGCAGCGCAGCTCTATGGTGAGTTTAAGGAATTCTTCCCTGAGAACGCAGTGGAATACTTTGTCTCCTATTACGATTATTACCAGCCAGAAGCATATGTGCCTTCTTCTGACACTTATATTGCCAAGGACTCTGCGATCAATGATGAAATTGACAAGCTCCGTCTTTCTGCCACTGCCGCCATGTCAGAGCGAAAAGATGTTATTATCATCTCTTCTGTGTCCTGTATCTATGGATTGGGTTCTCCTCAGGAATTTCAGGACATGATGATTTCCCTGCGTCCTGGCATGACTAAGGATCGTGATGAGGTTATCCGGGAGCTGATCGACATTCAGTACACCCGAAATGAAATGGACTTCCACCGAAGTACCTTCCGCGTCCGTGGCGACACTCTGGAGATTTTTCCGGCTAACAGCTCAGATACCGCTGTCAGAGTGGAGTTTTTCGGAGATGAGATTGACCGTATCTCTGAGATTGATGTGCTCACCGGAGAAATCAAATGTCAGCTTGCGCACATCGGTATTTTCCCTGCTTCCCATTATGTAGTACCAGCGGAGCAGATTCAGAAAGCAGCCATTGCCATTGAAGAGGAATTAAAAGAACGGGTAGACTACTTTAAAAGCGAAGACAAGCTTCTGGAAGCCCAGCGTATCTCCGAGCGTACCAACTTTGATATTGAAATGATGAAAGAAACCGGCTTCTGCTCCGGTATTGAGAACTATTCCCGTCATCTTTCCGGACTGGAGCCAGGGCAGCCACCTTATACTCTGCTGGATTATTTCGGGGATGATTTTCTTCTTATTATTGATGAGTCGCACAAGACAGTCCCACAGGTTGGCGCTATGTATGCTGGCGACCAGAACCGTAAACAGACATTGGTAGACTATGGTTTCCGTCTGCCCTCTGCTAAGGATAACCGCCCTCTGAGTTTTGAAGAATTTGAGAATAAACTTGACCAGGTTTTGTTTGTATCTGCTACCCCGGGAGATTATGAATACGACCATGAGCTTCTCCGCGCCGAGCAGATCATCCGTCCTACCGGTCTTCTGGATCCGAAAGTGGAGGTGCGCCCTGTAGAGGGACAGATAGACGACCTGATTTCTGAAATAACGAAAGAAACCTCCAGAAAAAACAAAGTGCTGATCACAACTCTCACCAAACGAATGGCCGAGGATCTTACCCAGTATATGAAAGATGTGGGAATCCGTGTCCGTTATCTTCATTCGGATATTGATACCCTGGAGCGTGCAGAAATCATCCGCGACATGCGTCTGGATGTATTTGATGTGCTTGTAGGCATTAACCTTCTGCGAGAAGGACTTGATATTCCTGAGATCACTCTGGTTGCTATTCTGGATGCAGACAAGGAGGGCTTCCTTCGTTCTGAGACTTCCCTGATCCAGACCATTGGCCGTGCTGCCCGAAACAGCGAAGGACACGTTATCATGTATGCAGACGTGATGACGGATTCCATGAGAAATGCCATTGAGGAAACCAACCGTCGCAGGGAAATCCAGGAAGCCTATAATAAAGAGCATGGAATTACTCCTACTACTATTAAGAAGGCAGTCCGTGATCTGATTGCAGTTTCCAAGGCAGTTGCTGAAACTGAAGTGAAGCTGAAGAAGGATCCGGAATCCATGAGCAAAAAAGAGCTGAAGAACCTAATCTCCCAGTTGGAAAAACAGATGCGCCAGGCTGCTGCAGACTTGAACTTCGAGCAGGCAGCAGAGCTGCGTGACAAAATGATCGAATTGAAGAAAAATCTTGCAGATGCGGAAAAGTAATCCTTCGATTTCCCCATGCATTTTGCCAGTCAGATTTGGCACTATTTATCAGCTTCAAGAGAGCGCTTCACGATCTGATTAAAGCGTGTTTGAAGAGTGAAAAGCCTGATTTTCAGGCTCACCGCCCTTGCATATCATAGAAAAATCTTATTTACAGACTTTTTCTCACAGTCTCTGTTTGAAAAAGATTTCTGTAAGATGTACGTCACAATTTACAGGATTCTCTGCCTGCAGCGGATCGCCTCCGGCCACATTTATATTTGCGCCGCAGTGCGATCCCGCCCGGCAAGGGGTTCCGTTAACCTTGATTATTCATCAATTAATTTTTATTTATCTTCACTGAAAAATTTCTAAAATGCCCTTCCGCATTTTCTGAGAACATTCCGATATAAGTTCCGGTAAAACTCATGTACATAGTTCCTTCTGTAGCCAGCCCTGCAGTAGAACCGCTGCCCAGCTTCTCATAGTATTTTCCATCTTCGCTGTACCAGAAATCATATTCCAGAGGATTACCGATAATACGAAAATGAATATTTTCCCCAGAGGATACTACCTTCTCAGCTGTTCTTGCAAACATATCATGAATATGCCTGGAAAGACAAACCTTGTACTGTCCGCCCTCTCTGGTTAAGTAAATTTCATAATGATAAAATTGATTGTAGAATGTACCCAGTCCCACTCTTTTATTTAGACCTTTGACGTTGCTGTCTTGGGAAAACGGACAGGCATCTGAAAAATTTCCTTTCAGACTCACCACAACATCTGCCTCAACATCAAATTCCTTCTGCCTGATTCCGACCCATGTCGGAGTATCCGTGTCATTTAAAGTTACGCTTGTTCCTTTCAAAATAAGCCGTCTGGCAGCGGTATCACGCACATAATTTTCCATATGCGGAGTTCGAACCCAGTTATAATGCAGGCTGAATTTCTCTTCCGAAAAATCATCTGTAAAATCCCGGCATATCGGCTGCACCTGGTCGCCTGGAAGTGGTCCCTCCATTTCCAAAGCGATTCTGCCATCGTTTCCAACAACCGGCCAACCCTCTTCATCCCATTTTACAGGGCTTAAAAATGTCTCTCTTCCAAGATGATGAAGTTTCAGACCTCGCTGCGGAGTGCAAGAAGGCCGAATTCCCAGACAAACCAGCCACCAGTTTCCATTCTGATCTACTTCCAGATCAGCATGTCCAGTGCAGGAAATAGAGCCATCCGGATTATCCCGGTGACTGAGAATTGGGTTATGGGGACACACCTCATACGGTCCAAATGGAGAATCTGCTCTTTGCATGGTAACCATATGTCCATATTCTGTGCCACCCTCTGCAAGAAGCAAATAATATTTTCCATTCAGCTTGTAAATATGAGGTCCCTCCGGACAGATTCCGCCGCATCCATGACTGATACATACACTTTCGGACAGCTTTTCTCCTGTGTATGGATTGATTTTACACATAAAAATTCCATCCCTGTCATCTTTATCTCTGGAAGTAGAGGCGAAGTAAACATCTTCACCATCAAACAGCAAAGTAGGATCAATCCCTTCCTGATCAATCCATACCGGCTTTGACCATTTCCCATAAATATCGCTGGTATGTACAATCAAATGTCCCTTATGTGACACATTGGTAGTGGTCATAAAAAACTCACCGTTATGGTAACAGAGCATCGGCGCATAAATTCCGCCTGACGGCCGAACACCGTCCAGATAAAGCTGCTCTTTATCTCTCAGACAGTAATTGATCAGTTCCCAGTTCACAAGATTCTTACTGTGGTAAACCGGCACTCCGGGATAGAATTCAAAAGTTGAATTTACAAGATAAAAATCATCCCCGACTCTGCAAATCGACGGATCTGGATTGTAACCAGAAATAATGGGATTTTTGTATTTTTGTATTCTGATATCTGGCATATTTTTCCTCCTGACCTGCAAACCGACAAATGCGGTTCTCTTCATAAGATATCTATAGATTACTATGATTCAGAAGGAATAACAACCCTAAAAACTTTTGCTGTATTACAGGAAAAGTTGTATAAACGGCACTGCAAATATGGGAAAATGTGGGTATGCTCCGAACATTTTGGGGATAACCTCTTGAAAACCGGAATTCTATATGTTATACTGATGCCCGTTGAAAAGCCCAGAAAAATAAGGTCTTAAGCGGCTTTTCCGCCGATTCCCGGCGTAGGCCATATACCTTCCGGTATATGCCTCCGCGGCATTCGTCAAATGTCCATGTAAGCATGGCCGCTTGACTCATTGCAGCGCGAAAATGAATCGAGTGTTCGTGACCTTCCACTCGTAAAACAAAACTAAAGGAGACAAATGAATATGAAAAACAAGAGTACCCTGTTTCTGGTGCAGGCAGCGCTGATTGCGGCTGTCTATGTTGTACTGACACTGGTGTTTGCACCGTTTAGTTATGGAGAGATTCAGGTTCGAATTTCCGAAGCCCTGACCATTCTTCCATTCTTCACACCAGCTGCCATTCCTGGTCTTTTTGTAGGCTGTATCCTTGCCAACCTGCTTGGCGGTGCAATTCCTCTGGATATTGCATTCGGAAGCATCGCAACCCTCATCGGAGCTGTATTTACTTACAAACTTCGTAACAGCAACAAATGGCTGGCACCAGTTCCACCAATCGTAGCCAATGCAGTTCTGGTTCCATTCGTACTTCGTTACGGCTATTCCGTCAATCTTCCGATTCCACTTATGATGCTTACGGTAGGTGCCGGAGAGATCATTCCTGCGGAATCTTTGGAATGGTACTTCTCACTGCACTTTCCAAGTACAAGAATACACTGTTTGGCAAACAGGCTGCTGCTAAATAATTTTTTTCAATTTGCAAACCCGGGTAAGAGGTTTTTATGCTCCTCCTTACCCGGATTTTTTTCTCTATTTTTTCTTTTTTTCAAAAAAGTCTCTCATTTTCATTAATTTCATCATATATTTTATTGCGAATCCTCCCTGCATACTATATAATTAATTAATCTTTTATCAAATTAAAGAGGGAAAGAGGTAAAGAAACAAATGAAAAATTTATGGAACAAATGGACCGGGATTGCACTGGTGAAACGAATCGTCGTTGGTCTGATTCTTGGTGCCATCCTTGGAGTTGCAGCCCCCGGTGCAACCAGCATTGCCATCCTTGGCGATGTATTTGTAGGTGCTCTGAAAGCCATCGCACCCCTTCTGGTATTCTTTCTGGTTCTCAGTTCACTGTGCAACGCAGGAAAATCCCATGGCGGCGTTATCAAAACAGTAGTTGCCCTTTACATGTTCAGCACTGTACTGGCAGCTGTGATTGCCGTTTTCGCCAGCATGATTTTCCCTGTACACCTGACACTTACCAATGCAGCCGCAGACGCCAGTGCCCCACAGGGTATTGTGGAGGTCCTCAGCAACCTTCTTCTGAATATTGTTGCCAACCCGGTATCTTCCCTGGTGAATGCAAACTATGTAGGTATCCTTACCTGGGCCATCCTTCTTGGTCTTGCCCTTCGTACAGCAAATAACACCACAAAAAAAGTCCTTGCTGACATTGCAGACGGAATATCCCTGGTGGTCAGCTGGATCATCAACCTGGCACCCTTCGGAATCTTCGGTCTGGTATTTAACACCGTATCCACCAATGGATTAGACATTTTCACTACCTATGGAAGACTACTGTTGCTGTTGGTAGGCAGCATGCTTTTCATCTACTTTGTAACAAACCCGCTTCTGGTTTACTGGTGTATCCGAAAGAATCCATATCCGCTGATTCTGCACTGCCTGAAAAAAAGTGCCATCACCGCATTCTTCACCAGAAGTTCTGCTGCCAATATTCCAGTAAATATGAAAGCCTGTGAGGAGATGGGGCTCGACCGTGACACCTATTCCGTAACCATTCCTCTTGGTGCAACCATCAACATGGACGGAGCTGCTATCACCATCACCGTTATGACAATGGCAACTGCTTTTACCCTTGGAATCCACGTTGATATCCCAACAGCTATCATCCTCAGCCTTCTTGCAGCCCTTTCTGCATGTGGTGCTTCTGGTGTTGCCGGCGGATCCCTCCTTCTGATTCCTATGGCCTGCTCCCTTTTCGGAATTTCTGACGACATTTCCATGCAGGTTGTAGCCGTAGGCTTTATTATCGGAGTTATCCAGGACTCAGTTGAGACAGCCCTTAACTCATCTTCTGACCTGCTTCTCTCTGCTTCTGCAGAGTTCAGACAGTGGCGTCTGGAAGGAAAAGAGATTAAATTCTAACACCCAATAATGCTCTGGAAAATATGAGAAAATACTTTGCTTTTTTCTCCTTTTCCAGAGCGTGTTTGAAAAAGGCTCTCTGCAAAATGTGCATCACAATTTGTGGGAGATTTCTCTCAGCTTCTTCAATATCCTTTTCTCCATCCTGGAAATCTGAACCTGGGACATTCCCATTTTTTTTGCAACCTCTGTCTGTGTCATATCCTGAAAATACCGAAATACAATCAGTCTTTTCTCCTCTCCTTCCAATTTTTCCAGAATTTCCTCCAGAAAAATCCGGTTCAAAAGCTTTTCATGGCGATCCTCTTTTTCCGGAAGCCTGTCCACAAGCTGCAAATCCGTTCCATCTCCCTGATACACAATCTTGTAAATAGAATCCACCTCTGCAGCCGATTCCAGCGTCATCGCCAATTCTTCCATCGGCATATCCATAGCATCTGAAAGTTCTCTTAGATCCGGCTCACGGCCTAACTTTTTCTCCAGTTCCTCCCTCATTTTACAGATCTTATATTGATTCTCTTTTATGGAGCGGCTCACCTTCAGAATTCCATCATCCCTAAGAAACCGCTTAATCTCTCCAATGATCATTGGGATAATGTATTATAGTGGAAATTTTGAAATTTCCTTTATCCAATAGGGTAATTATCTTGAATAAGATATATGAAATTTTACACGCAAGAAGATATATCCCCTTGCGATGTATTAACTATAGAAATGTAATTTACTGTAGTGTCAAAAGATCATTATACTCAATTTCAACATAATCATTCGATATTTTGATCTTTTTGATATATTCACGTACAGTCTTCTGTCTTTCATTGAAAGACATGAACTCCCAGCTGTCAGCAACACTTTTGAATGCTTTAGCTCTTGCTGTCATATCTTTTGCTCTGGTGTTCTTTAATGTGTACTGTTCTATCTGTGTATTCAGATTTTCCAATTCTTTATTGATCTCACCAATCGTCTCCAGCAGGACACTATTATTGGTATCGGATGCATATAAATTATACAGGGATTTCAGCTTACCTTCAAGAACTGATTTTCTCTGGTTCATAGCTTCAAATCCTTTTTGATTTTGCTGTTCTGATTTTTCTTCGATTACCTCATATTCCTTTGATAATTTCAGCATATCACTGACAACAACTTCTTCAACTTCAGCTGCATCCAATTTTCCGTTCTGGCAATTTGGATTCTTAACCAGGTGTGGTTTACTATGGTCTAATGAGTAACAGTAAATCATCACTCTTCCACCGCTCCATTTTTGATAACGCATCTTTGCCCCACATAATCCACAATATATTAACCCAGTAAGTAAATACTGTGATTTATGAGAAGTTGCTCTCGTTCTTGTTTTTCGCAATTCCTGAACTTCATCAAACAGTTTTTTATCAACTATCGGCTCGTGAAGACCATCAACGATTTCCTTATTATATTTGAGCTTTCCAATGTATGTCACTCTGGATAACATATCGGACACTTGTTTGTCTCCTTTTAAATCGAACATCTTTGCCAGTGCATACGTGGAATAGCCTTCCTTATATAATTCAAAAATCTTTCTGACTGTTTCTGCATCTTTATTTGGCACAAGAACGTCATCACCGTTATTATAGTCATAACCAAATGGTGGTTTCGTCCCTCTCCATTTTCCGGTTTTGATTCTCTCTGTAATTCCCATCTGTGTACGTTCACGAATATTTTCACGTTCATACTGAGCAAATACAGATAAGATACCTACCATTGCTTTTCCATATGGTGTTGTTGTATCAAAGTTCTCATTTAAAGAAATAAATCCAACATCATTTGCTTCAAACACGTCTTCCAGAAGATAAATCGTATCTTTCTGACTTCTGGACAAACGATCAAGTTTAACAACTACAACTGATTCCACTTTGCCCTCTTGAATTTCTTTAATAAGACGTTTCATCTCCGGTCGATTCAGATTGCTTCCTGAATAGCCACCGTCAATATACAGATCATAATTATCAATCTCCTGATAATTACAATACTTTTCAAGCTTCTCTGTCTGAGCACCTACTGAATATCCTTCTTCAAACTGAAAATTTGTAGAAACTCTGATATACAATCCTGTTTTTTTATTATTTGAGGTATTCTTTCCAATTCTTATGTTTCTCACCTCGCTCTTTCCTCCTCTCACGTATACTATACCATCCTTCCAGAAAAATTTCAACTTATTTTATTTGTCTAAGTATGTTATATGAAATTTCTTCTTTCAGCTGCATCGACTTTAATATTATCAACTGCTCCCATCTCTTTATTCATCTGATATAAGATCTGACGAACTACCGGGGAATCCAATTTGAATCTTTCTAAATCTTTATCTTCGATCACATTACCATTTGCATCATATCTTCTTACAATTTTTAATGCCATCGCAATCCCTCCCTTTATAAATCATATTCAATCGTCTCTAAAAAATCACCAGAACCGCTCGTCCTGTATTGTCATTCTTTTGTGTTATCTACATTTTATGACGTCGTTTTCTGTTGAATTGTCGAAAGCAGGAATATCATTGCTCGCTTTCGTTCATTCCCATTTGAATCCGTACTGCTTTCAGTACCCGATCCAAACTCCACTTATTTACTCTTCCGCATTTCTCAATAATGCATTTTGTAGAAATGCTCATAACCTGTTCAGCCAATGCCAGGCTTCCTTTTCGGATCCCTGTCATATCGTATTTACTGATAAATACATGTGTTGGTAAATACCGCTTCTTATATATTCTTGATGTCAGCGGAACTACTGTAATGACTGAACTGTATGTATTGGCTTTGTTGTTACTTACTACGATCACCGGTCTTACTCCACCCTGAACCGAAGTTGTCGGGAACATACCGAGATCCGCCCATAAGATATCTCCTCTTCGAATCGTCACTTGTCATCTCTCCAATCTTTTTAATTTGTAAAGCATTCATAGCGCTATATTGGCTCCACAGGAATACGGCAGAGTTCCTTTCCAAGATGGAAAGCTCTGCCGCATAACCTCTATAGCCAATTTGATTATTAAACAGTGCTCGCTCGATTCTATTTATCCTCGATACCCCGAATCGTTACTCCTGCATCTGCAGGAAGGGAATAATAACCTGCCCGGATGCTATACTCCGGACCACAACCCAAAAACTCTCGTTTCCAGGCTCTGGCAGTTCATAGGTTTACCAGTTACAGACTTCTCAGGGTCTGCAAGTGTATCGCATCTCACACATGTCATCGCATCACCAGCCTGCCGACTGGCTTTGGTCAGTGCTTTTTCGCAGCATTATTGACTCTAAATAGTTTCTTACGTCTTATAATCCTATAGCGGCATCTTCCTCGTGCTCACTGTATGAAATGTCACGTCAGTTATTATTGGATATTCAGTTATCATGGTGCATTTTAGGGAGTCCTTAAAGCTCCTCTAATTACTAAAGTCAAATGACTTCGGCAGATGCAAAAAAATTTTCGAAATTTTTTAAAAAATTTTTTTCATATACATTTCACGCATTTTATTAAGGATCGTTTTCAGCTTGTAAGCTAATACCTGTCTGGAAATCCCCATAATCTCTGCCATCTGTGTCTGTGTCTTGTTTTCAAAGAAAATGCCGTAAATAATCATGCGTTCCTCGGTATTCAGCTGATCGATCACTTTATGAATATCCTGCTGTTCCATTTTCGTCAGTACACTGTGCTCCACGTCACAATTCAGATCCGGGAAATCTTCAATCATGAATCCTTCCCCATCAATGGACTGTCCACTGTAAGGTACCTCCCGCAGCATCTTATCCACGACTTCCCCCAGTTCGTTCTTAATCTCAACTTTTTTTGCCTTGCTACTTCTGTAAAAATTGTTCATCGCATACGCAACTTCTCTTGTAATCTCGATCATTTCTCCATCAATATTTGCGTAGTACTTTCCGTCATAAAAATATGGGTGTTCAATATACATATCCGTTCCTCCTGAATTTGAAATCTTGTTGCTCGTTTCAAATCCAGAAGGCGGACCTCTGTTTAGGATCATGCCTGCTCCGCCTTTATCCTGCCGGGACATACCCGCAGTTATTGGCTGAAAAATTCAGGCACAAAAAAAAGCCCCAGTAGTTTTTTCTTAACTACTGAGGCTTTCGTCTCTTTCTTGTATCCAGTTATCTATGCCCTCTTTCATCAGCATAATCATTGTATCAGGATAAAGTTCACAAAGTATCCGCAATACGTTCCCATAAGTTCATGTCATTATTAGAATCGTACATATTTCAGTGTAAAAAGTTCACCGTGTTATTCTTCTACTTCTTTTCCATCTATATATAGTTGGAATTTATCAGGATTATTGACAACATCATAGTCCTTTCCATATTCTACAGGTCTGTATTCGGCTGTCATTACCGATTCCCCGTCTTCAATATCCTCTTTCCATAAATAGATGTTCATATCAATGCTCGTCGCATATCCCCTGTCTGTAGAGAATTTTGTCGAATGAAAAGAATCATCCTTGTACATCTGCAAAAGTTCTCTTGCAAACGCTTCCCTATCCTCAATATTTTCCCGATTAGCGACCACAGTTAAATTTTCATCCCGATTTATGGAAAATGTTCCTACTACATCCGGTTCACCTCTCTTATGACCGGATTCAGTTTTCCCATAAATACTTCCTGCAGCAATTATCAAGATCACTGCTCCTGTTATCACTGCAATTATCTTTTTCTTCATATTTTCATTAATTTCCTTTTAATTGTTTTACTGCGTAATTGATTACTTCTTCCGGTGTGGGTCTGTCTCCTTTAAGTGTCATTTTCTTCCATTTTTCCTGCACAGCTGGATCAGGATTATCAAAGCCTGCATCTATGGCTATCTGCATTTCTCTGCGTACTTCTTCTGGTGTTGTGTTGTACTTTTCTGCAATCTTCTCATAAATAGTTTTCTCTCTCATTCATTTTCCTCCAATATAAAAAGAATTACATCTTGTTCTATGGAACTAATTTAGCATATTTCTATCGTCATGAAAAGACACTTTTCAACTTAAATCTGGATAAAGGGGCAAAAAAAGAAGAGCTACTTGCTCTTCCCAGTTTTGTCATATTATTCTTCCAATAATGTATGGATTACTTTGATAATTTTTTTCTGCTCTTTGATCGGAAGTTTTTCTATTTTCTCTGCCAGCTCATTGGTAACACCTGTAACTGAATGTGCCACAACATCAATCAAAAGAGTATCTGCAGAAACATCTAATGCATTTGCAATTGCAACAAAGGTATCCAATTTTGTAACTTTCAAGCCTCTCTCTATTACACTCACATGCGTCGGACTTAAATTTACTAATGCAGCCAGTTCCTCTTGCGTGAGATTTTTTGCTTCTCGTGCTGATTTGATTCGCTGTCCTACTGCTTTCAAATCCATCGTAACACCTCCTCCAGAACGAATAATCGTTCTGAATTTAGTATACTTGTGAATATCTTAAATATACAGAATCGCAAAACCAAGTTCTAATTCTATAGAACTATATTTCAAGATTTTCTTTGCATATTCGTAAAAAAGCGTTATGATAGAATCAGTTAAATCAAAGGAGGTATCAAATCATGAAATCGCATAAATACTGGTCCCTCGGAGCACTTTTCTGTATGTTGGGATGCATTTATTCTGGAATCAGAAAATCTATGACTGCACATAAATATTTTGCCTATTCTTCATTGCTTTGTATGGGCATGTCCATTTATTCCGGTCACAAACTGGTTTCTCCAAAGAAGAAAAAAATCACTGAATCAAATAATAGTGAGAATAGTTAAACAAAAAACTGACCTTTATTCATCAAAAACGAAGTTGCTGGAGAGTATTTTTCTCCAGCAGCACTTTCTTCATCTTTAAGCCATTGAAACACAATACTGTCCAATCAGCTTCGTCCAACTATTATATTTATTCTTTTCACACACCTTTCGGCAAATTTCATTTTCCATCAGTACACAGAACATCTTATCATAATCAAATGCCCAGACAGCACCATTCACATGGTTTTCCACTGCTTTCTGATCTATGTGCTTTAAGCGTGTGACCATTTTTTCAATTTCTCCATTTCCCAAGTTACCGATATTTTTACAGATAAACCGAAAGAAATTCAACGTTGCATATTCGTCATGCCAATGGAATTCTTCTGGATTGTTTTTAATTTTACTGGCTCGCTGCTGTTCTTTGATTATCTGATCAGCTACACCCTTCATCGAATCTTCGTATCTCATATTATTCACCTACTCTTCCTCAACGCCCAGTGATGGTTTAAATCTTTTATCTTTTGCCTGCGGTACCACTATCTCATAAAAATAAAATCCTAAATATCCAAGTGCCTGCTTCTTCATTTTATAAAAAGAAGTCCTGCCTACGCCTAACTCCTGCTGTACTTCCACATCTGTCTTATTATAATGACTGCAAAAGCAGGAATGAAGAATCTCACTGAGCATCACACCATTCGGTGCATAGAACTTTACCAGTGTCATTCCACGATAGATCATATCTGACAAGCCGTAAATAATCATCAGGTTATTCATTTCCCGGTGCATCTTTGGCACATTCAGCTGATTGTTATAAATGCTCAGATAACTCAACGCATATGCCATATCTTCATTGATTTTCTCCTGGCACTCCATATCCAATTCTTCTAACACAATCTGATTTTCCAAAATCAATTTCTGATAGCTTGTCATCAGTTCCTTGATATCTGTATAATGTCTCTCCATCGTTACTTCCAGATAATCCTGTGCATGGCTTGCCATCTGGAAGGTAATCTCTTTCATTGATTTAATTGCATAATCTCTGTCTGTCATCAGTTTCAAAATCTCCTTATCATCATCACACTAACTGGCGGTCTTTCAGACCAGTTCGCTTTCCCCATGATTTTGATGGGAAGCAATTACTTACTACAACTTGCAGAAGCGGATATCCAAAAGGCATTGTGGGAGCTGCCTTTGCTGACCGGAATCCATCTTCTTATGTAAAACCTACAGGAATATAAAGGGAAAGTGACTATCCCTGCCGGTTAATAATCCAAATAATATCGTCTATACCAATCTCTCCTTATGCTGTTTTTCTCTCCATAAACCATTTATCCACTTCATAAAACAAATGGCTTTCCTGTCCCTGTATCATACAGGTATACATCATTCCTACACCGCCTGCCTTTCTGCTGGCACATCGCTCAATTTTCAAAATTCTGTCAATGTTATATTTTCTTCCATCTTCCCAGGTGAAAAATATAGGAACCAGTTTTCCGTCTTTCCGAAACTCTGCCACTACATCTACATACACTTTATTCATACCGACACCTCACTATAAGATCTCTATTGCTCTTGGCGATGCCGGAATCCTTCGGATATATCCGTTTTGTTCCAACTGCTTAATTCTGGAAAAAGCAGATGACGTTGATCTTACTCCGATCAGTTTTCCAAATTCCCGAACTGTCGGCGGATATCCATGCTCCTTCGTATAATTCAAAATGCACTGATAGCTTTCTTCCTGTTTTCTGGTTAATGTCTGTTTCAAATCTATCCCTCCCATTATCCATGAAAATAACTGTGTGGATGAACTGTATGTGTACCAGCGTCCAAGTGGGATAAGACTTTATCCTGATACATAACTGCTCTCTGTATACTGAAATAACCAAACCGTCGTCTGATCTCATCTACAGTGCGATCCATCTTTTCCAATTTTTCCTGTTTCTCTTGATTACCAAAAAGTTCCAACTGGACGGGAATATCATCCAACACAAGATCTACTGCTCGAATACCAAGGCTTCTGATTGGATGCTCCCATTTATAATAATCCTTAAACAATTGAAATGCTGCTGTAACAATCTCATCTGTTATATTTGTTGGATGATGTAATTGTTTCTGCCTCGAAAAACGAAACAAGCCATTGTCTCGGACCGTAATTTCTATCGTTTTGCATTTAAAACCATGTTTTCTTAATCTTGCTGCAACGCTTTCTGCCAGTGCCATCTGAATGATCCAGACATCCAGATCATCTTCTAAATCTCTTGGAGTTGTGGTACTATTACCAATTGACTTCACCGGAGCTGTATACCCATCTTTGCAAACTGGATCATCGTCCCAGCCATTTGCAAATGACCATAACACAATTCCCATCTTTCCAAAATGGCTTTCTAACATTGCTTCATCACTTTCTGCAAGTTCCCCAATGGTTCGAATCCCCAGCTTCTGAAGTTTCTTCCGAGTCTGTCTTCCAACATAAAGCAGATCCGATGCAGGAAGCTGCCAAATCATACTTTTATAATTCTCCCGGTTAAACTCTGTAATCGCATCTGGCTTTTTGTAATCTGAACCAAGTTTCGCATAAATCTTATTCCAGGAAATTCCAATACTTACCGTTACACCCAGTTCGTATTTAATCCGATGGTTGATTTCTCTTGCAATCGTTATTCCGCTTCCTTTCAGATTTCTACTGTCTGATACATCCAGCCAGGCTTCATCAATCCCATATGGCTCGATCTTGTCCGTATACTCCGAATAGATTTCTCTTGCCATCTGTGAAAATCTCAAATACAAGTCCATCCGTGGTGGCACAAAAATGATTTCCGGACAAATCTGTTTTGCCTGCCATAATGCCATTCCGGTCTTTACACCTTTTCGCTTTGCAATATAATTTGCTGTCAGCACAATTCCATGTCTGGCTTCCGGATCACCGCCAACTGCAAGAGGCATTCCGGCAAATTCCGGGTGATGCAGCATTTCCACACTTGCATAAAATGAATTCATGTCGCTATGAAGAATTGTCCTGTCTCCCATTAACTCCACCACCTTCTCTCTGTTTGGTTTATTGTCTTATCAATTTCTGTATGCTTAGTATATATCTCCGTATTGGAGATAGTCAAGCGACATCTTGGTCGTATTATCTCCTTTTCGGAGATTTTTCTTGATTTTTGATTTTATTCGGGTTATAATGCATATAGAAAAATCAAAAAGAAATGAGGCGAACATATGCGTGCTTTCGGAGAAGTATTAGTAGAAAACAGAAAAAGGAAAGGCTACTCCCAGGCGGATCTGGTGGACTTACTTGCTCAGGAAGGAATTGAAGTTACTACGAAAGCAGTCTCCAAATGGGAGAATCTAACAAGAGAACCCTCCTTACACACAATCCTGACAGTTTGTCAGATTTTAGATATTGAAGATATATACGAAGAATTTTTAGGTGAAAATCCATTTGATCATGTCATGGAAAATTTGAATGAAGACGGCAAAGCTAAGATTATTGAATTTGCCAATCTTCTGCGGGCGTCCAGAAAGTATCTTCCGCATAGAGCCGATATCATTCCATTTGAAAATTATCAGCCGATTGCAGTAGAGCCAGCTTCTGCCGGTACTGGAAATTATATTGAAGACAGTGTAAAAGAAAGTTACAATGTCGGTCATCTCGCACCTGAAAAGACGGATTTTGGAATCCGTATATCTGGTGACAGTATGGAACCAATGTATCATACCGGAGATGTTGCATGGGTTCATAAACAAGACAGTATCTCCAACGGTGAAATCGGTATCTTCTATCTCAATGGCAATACCTATATCAAAGAGCTACATGACGGTCCGGATGGAGTTTATCTGGTTTCATTGAATGAAAAGTATCATCCAATCCAGATTTATGAATCTGATTCTTTTAAAATCTTTGGGAAAGTAATCGGAAAATGCAAAGGAGCAGAAATCCCTGGTTTTCATTAAAGATCAACTGCAGACTTCTAGCCTGCTCTTGCTGAAAATAATAAAGGAAGTGATAAAATGGCAATTAACAACACACTTAAAGATATCCGTGAAGAACGAAATCTCGTTCAGGCAGATCTTGCAAAAGCTGTCGGTTCTTGCAGTGATACCATCGGACGCATTGAGCGTGGTGAGCGAAATGCCTCTCTCGAAATTGCAATCCGTCTGGCACATTATCTGAAAATGCCAGTAGAAGAGATTTTTCAAATTGAAGACTGAACCGCAAATATCAGAAAACCGAGGACTGTTCCCCGGTTTTTCTTTTTCGCTAAACTATTTAGAGTCCTTTTACAAACTCAACTGCATTTTTTATATCTTTTCCATCTGGATGTCCTTTTGCTATACCACCCACCAGTTTAAATGGGCCAAATGTGTCATAGACCTTGCATCCGAATTTTCCGATTGCTGTAGAATGCTTCTTGCCCAAGATCTGCTCTATGGATTTATAATTCGCACTTCCACCATAAGTACAGATCAGAAATACCCCTTTGTCGTCCGGTAGATTCTTCTCTGCAAATCCCAATATCGACTGATGAAATTTTGAAAAATAGATTCCTGATGCAAACCCAATCGTATCATAACTGCTCAGATCTGCATCTGGCTGTTTTACAGCATCAATCAAATCAACCTGACACTCTTCTGCAATGCTCTTTACTAATTTCTCTGTGTTTCCATGATGCACAGATGAATATACGATTACCTTTCTCATCATTCTTCCTTTCCTCTATTCCCATCAATCATATCATAGCTCATATCCAAAAAATCTAATGTCTTTGCTTCACTTACTGAACCATCCAGTAAAATTGTGATCCAGTGCTGTTTGTTCATATGGTATCCTGGCAAAAATCCAAAGGTCTGAATAATCATACTTGTCATTTCCGGATCACATTTTACATCCATAATATCGACAAATTCATTTCCTTCTAATCCTAGTTTGCATTTTTCAACGCTCATGACCACAGCATACCATTTTCCATTCTTATGTCGCAACACAACATTATCTGGTGATTGTGCCCATAAATACTCCGGCATCGTACCATACTGTTTCTTCACATATTCAAAAATTTCTTCTTTCTTCACAATCTATTCAACTCCTGATTCTCCTGATATCCTGCCCATAATCATACCATATTTTCACTTCCCGTGCTACCTGCCAAATTCTTTTGCATTTTCCCGGTTCTCCTGACTTTAACTAATAGAGGGGTAAAACAGCAAGGACAGGAAGTGAGGATACACTTCCGGGAAATCCCAATTTAGGGTACCCTGCCCTAAATTGAAAAACGTTGAAAGCAACGATACTACTGTCCTCTCAGAAAGGAGAACCCACCAATGGCTGAAAGAAAGAGAAACAAAGAAATCCATTTTTATGTCACCGAAGAAGAAAGGAAGCTTATACGCAGGAAGATGATAGAATCAAAAACCAAAAACATGGGAGCTTATCTGCGTAAGATGGCAATCGACGGTTACATCGTCAACACCGATACCACCCCACTGAAGAAACAGTATGAGGAAATGCACAAGATTGGTGTAAATATCAACCAGATTGCAAAAAAGGTAAATACCACCGGGGATCTATATCCAGAAGAAATGCAAGAATTGAAAGAGATGGTGAAAGAATTATGGCGTATCTTAAAATCTTTCCCATTAAGGTAACTGACAAGAAAGCTCTGGACTATATTACAAATCCAGATAAGACAGATGAAAAACTGTTAGTTTCCAGTTTTGGCTGTTCCCCGGAAACTGCAGATCTTGAATTTTCTATGACAAGAGAAATGGCAAAAAAAAATGGAATGGATAAAGGCGATAACCTGGCATTTCATCTGATCCAATCATTTAAACCTGGAGAAGTTGATGCCGAAAATGCCCATCGCTTAGGTCAACAATTTGCTGACGAAGTGCTGAAAGGAAAATATGAGTACGTGATCAGCACACACGTTGACAAAAATCATATTCACAATCATATCATCTTCAACGCTGCAAGCTTTGTTGATCATCACAAGTATGTTTCCAATAAGCGGAGCTACCATAAACTCTGCAGAATCAGTAATCGTATCTGCCATGAAAATGGACTTGCCACCAGCATGCCAACCGGAGAAAAAGGTAAAAGCTATAAAGAGAACATGGAATATCATCGTGGCACCAGTTGGAAAGCCAAGCTACGTGTCGCAGTTGATAAATCAATCTGGACTTCCATCAACTATGAGGAATTTCTGCAAAAGATGCAGTTAGCCGGATATGAAGTCCGGCAGGGAAAGCACCTGTCCTTCCGTGCACCGGAGCAGAAGAACTTCACTTATATGAAATCTCTCGGAAGCTATTATTCCGAAGAAAATGTTCGCATCCGTCTGGCTAAAAATCGTAGCAAAGTAAAAACTCCAAGACATCTGTCCAGAGAAGCTCGCTTGTATATCAATATCTCCACTTATGTCACAACTGGAAATCGAGAGGGATTTGAACGATGGGCAAAGCTCAATAATCTAAAAGAGGCAGCCCGCACCTTCAACTATCTTTCCGAAAATAACTTGCTGAATTATGACGATTTCAGGCAGCATGTATCTGACATTGAAGCTTCTGTGAAAGTTGCCGACCAAAGAATAGCACAAATCAACAGTGAGCTGAGCACGCAGAAAGTCATTCAGAAACACTGCAATTCTTACCGGCTTTGTCGTAAAGTAATTGAAGATTGTAAATCTGCTAAAAATCCAAAAGCATACCGCACCAAACATCAGGCAGAATACCAGCTCCACGATTCACTAAAAAAAGAGCTTCAGGATCTCGGTATCACCAAAATCCCAAGCTCTAATAAAATCCAGAAGCGGATTGAAAATCTTGAATCTGAACAGGATGCTACTGTCCGGGAAAAACAGGAATTGCAGAAAAAGCAGAAAACCCTAGAGATCATTCAGCAGAATTTCACTGCACTGCTCGATGCTCCTGAAATCAATTCAGACTTACTTCCGGCAAAACGGAAACCTGTTTCTGTCACAAGAGATAAATAAGATTGCACTGACAACTCAATTATTGTCTTCTAAATCTTCCCAGCTTCAGGACAATGGCAGCATTAAAAATGGGGAAGTATCGGCATCTACCATTAACCAACCAGTATATCAACCAGCTGGCAGTCCAGTTTAAAACATCCACAAACCCTGATATGCGCCGTTATGAAAGACCTCACGTCAATGAATCTGGTGCGGAGATTCCAGTGTGGGACCTTATTTAAAAACTGACGATGGTAAGAAACACCAGGTATATATCATTACGCTGATTGATGATGCCAGCCGCTTCATTGTCGGCATTGATGTCTTTTTTCACGGTAACTTTGTAAATCTTATGTCGGTCATTAAGTCTGCCGTTGCAAAATACGGCCGCCCACAACTTTTTAACTTTGATAATGGCAGAAGCTATAAAAACAAGCAGATGGAACTGCTTGCAGCCCGGATCGGTTCTGTCATCCATTATGATCAGCCATACTCCCCGACACAGAAGGCAAAAATTGAGCGCTGGTTCCGCACCATGAAAGATCAGTGGATGGCAGGGCTTGATATCAGATAGTTTCATTCACTGGATGAACTCAGAGGAAATCTGGTTTGGCATTATAAACCGACGTCTTCTTAAAAGAAAAAGCTATCGCTCTATAGAGGAACTAAAAGCGGGTATCCTGCACTTTGTAGAGCAATATAACGTTATGGCAAAGCCTTTTAAGTGGACTTATAAAGGTGTGCCTTTGACAGTTTGATATTACTTAATTATTAATGCAACCATGTACTAGTTAATCCAATTTCTAGCTATGAATAATGTTCTTATTTATTCTATCCATCTTAATTTATATTACTAAAAATTTATTTAAAATTTTATATCTAATTTGCGATTATCCGCATAAACACTATACTTTCAAGCACTTTGAAGTATAGAAAATTATTTAATTTACCACGAATTTACCACAATTGAATGAGCCTTGATATGACAATAAAATAGCACTAAAAAGACACCCTTTACACCTGAGTGGTGTCTTTTGTTAAAAAGCAGTCAATCCTAAGACTAACTGCTTTGTGTGTATGGATATAAAGTTGTCAAACTGGGATTGTATGTTGGAAATTATTCTACATCAATCACATCATCTTCACCTATTTCTATGAAAGTGGTGCTACTATCTGTTGAAACGTTTTTAGATACTGACATATTAAATATTATCAAGAAGATATTCAATAGCACAATTACTAGGAATATAACCCCAGCAATTTTCCAAATTTTTTTGCTACGCCTATTCTTAATTGCCATCTGTTCACTGATTTTTGCAAGTTGTTCTGCGATGACATCATTATCATCTTCATCAGGTATTGTTCCTCCAAGTAATACAAATTAACATTATAGTTGCATTACTCTTATATTGATGTAAAACTTAATATTCTATTGTTCCCAATATCACATAGAACCGAATTTACTACCACTATCTCATTTAAAAATGAAAATATCTTCTATCGGTGCATTGAGAACCCGTGAAATATCAATCGCCAGTTTTAGAGATGGATTGTATTGTGCTTTTTCCAACCTCATAATTGTTTCTCTACGAACCCCGACTTTTTCTGCCAGTTGTTCTTGTGTTAAACCTTGTGCTACACGATATACCTTTAAGTTGCACATGAAATCTTCTACCATGACTTATTCTCCTTTTTCGTAGCGGTATAATAAATAGTTGCTAAGAAAAATGACTAAAGCATAGATAAGTGAAACAGAAATGAGCATAAAAATTGCACACCATTCCACATTACGAGAAAACATTCCTATTGCCATAAGCCAAATGACTATAAAGAGAAGTTTAAATCCTACTTTATAGGCGTTTGTTTCTGCTTTTCTTTTATTTTCTAAAAAAAGTTCATCTTCTAAAGTGTGAGAAAGTTTTCCTTCAAAGAAAAAGCCGAAAAAGCCAAAAAATATAAAGAATACAAAAGGATATATTTTCCCATATTCAAAATAAGTCCAAAAACCGCTAAAACCTAGAAATCCAAATATTCCACACAGTCCCCAATATGAAGATACTGTTCTTGAATAGTTTTTGTCTTTAAAATTTTTAGAAAAGGCGTTTTTAAAGAAGATAACTGTTACATATAAGACATAAATAGCTATCAAAGCACCGACTATCAACATTGGTATATCCTTTATGGAAAATACATAATTAGACATATCCATGTTTTTAACCCAGCGTGCGTCGTTAAATAATAAAGAGTAAATTATCCCTGCAATCAGTAATATTACACACCCTACTCCCATAAAGATAACTTGTTTCATTTGTTTTTTTGTCATAATCATCCCTCTTTTCAATGTGATGTTTTTGTATCTTTATAAGACAAATATATCACTTAATATAAATGGTGTCAACAAGAAAATGATACCAAAGAGAAAGTCGCATTGACAGAGGAACAGGAACAAGCATTATTGTCATTTATTAAGACGGACAATGTGTATCACAAGCATTATGATGATGTGCTGATACTGTTAAAGACAGGACTTCGTATCTCGGAACTGTGCGGACTGACAGTAGCCGATATTGATTTTAAGAATGAAGTTGTGATTATCGACCACCAGTTACTAAAGAGCAAGGAACAGGGCTATTATATTGAAACGCCTAAAACAAAAAGCGGAATAAGGCAAGTGCCATTAAGCAGAGAAACGATACAGGCATTTCAACGGGTTATGAAGAAACGCCCAAAGGCAGAACCATTTGTGATAGACGGACGGAGCAATTTTCTGTTTGTCAATCATAAAGGCAAGCCCAAAGTTGCGATTGACTACAACGCCTTATTTATCCGTATGGTAAAGAAATACAACAAGCACCACAAGGACAATCCCTTGCCACATATCACACCGCATACGCTACGCCATACATTCTGCACAAGATTGTCAAACAAGAACATGAACCCAAAAGATTTACAGTATATCATGGGACATTCAAACATCAGTATCACAATGAACTGGTACGCTCATGCGTCCATAGATACCGCAAAATCAGAGGTTCAGCGTCTAATCGCATAGAAGTATTTACCACGATTTTAACCACGATTGACAGGGAAAATATAAGAAGATAGACCTAGATATGCGAGGTTTACCACAAAAGCAAAATGCCCGTAGAGCCGATAAAATAAGGCTTTGCGGACATTTAGGAAGATATAAAAAGATAGTCAAAAAGACATATATAATTTCAGTATAATTAAATATGGTGACTACGCCTGCAGTACTGTAGCCGCTAGAAATTCAACTCATTCCAAGAAATTTTTAATAACCTCAAATGTAGCATCTTCAGCAATTTCTTTTCCATTAATTTTTTTTCTTGTCGGATAATGCCCTGCATCATTTTTCAACCAGAACAGTACTTTTCTATTGATTATTTTGCTTCTATTCGAATACAATGACTGCTTTAACGTTACCATATCATCTCTTTCATTTTGCATAACAAGAATCTCACCTTGAAAATGGTTAATTCCGTCCACCCCCGTGTATTTTGCTATTTCCCCATATTTTACAATTCCCATTATGTATATCCACACTTGAACCAAATAAGATAGTCCTTTTATTGTCTTTTGTAAGCATGAACTGACATATGAACTGGGATGATTAAATCCAGATATAATAATCGACTTACTTACACCTAAATTATCAAAATTTAGCAGCGCAGCCACCGCATATGCGCCTGTACTATGACCAACCAACTCAATTTCCATATTGAGATTCATACTCTCTACATATTTTATTGCACTTTGAGCATCTAGCAAAAATTGTGAAAATCCGCCTATTTTCTTTCCCTGGCTCATACCACAGCCAGTCATGTCATAAGCAAAAACTGAATACTTTCTTTTTACGAATTCTTCTATTTCTATTTCATAATCTTTATATGTTACTCCATATCCATGAACTAATACTATTATTTTTTCAGATAATTTATTATCTTTAGCATTCCAAAAGATATAGCCTTTAAGCTTATTTTTACCAGACACAAATTCAACTTCTTTTTGATGAATCCAATCTGGGATTACCATCTTTGGTCCTTTTTGTTCAATTCTTTTTCCAAATTGAATTTCTATTCCCACGCACGCTATTACAAAACTAATAAATACTAAAAATCCAAAAACACCTATAACAATAAAGGAAATCTTCATAATTAAAACTCTTCCTCCATCGCTGTGACGGCGCAAAAAACACTGATAATGTTTCATTCTGTTACATTTAATTTAACAAGAACCCTATTCTTTTGCTAATTACACTTTAGAATCAATTGCGCCGTCAATTTACACTAAATTCTTTTCCACATATCTCTATTCTGCATTTATATTGAACAACAAATTAAATTCTTATTCCCGCACACACATAGCTTTAAGATACATTTTTTTGTTCAGCATCCCACATAGCTGCATACTTCCCGTTCTTTTTTAACAATTCTTTGTGTGTACCAGCTTCGGTAATCCGGCCATCGGAAACCACCAAAATCTGATCTGCATTTTTTACGATGGACAGGGTATGTGCAACCATTACCACTGTTTTTTTCTCTTTCAGCAGATTTGCAATCGCCTGCTTTACTGCCAGCTCGTTCTCAATGTCCAGGGAGGCCGTTGCCTCATCAAGCAGCAGGATTGGGCTGTTTTTCAAAATGGCGCGTGCTATGGAAAGGCGCTGACGTTCACCGCCAGACAGGAGATTACCATTTTCCCCAATCGGCATATCATAACCTTTCTCCATCTTGCGGATAAAGCCGTCACAGTTTGCCTCCCGGCAAGCCGCTTCAATTTCTGCGTCCGTAGCATCCGGGCGGGCATAGCGGATATTCTCCCGCACCGTATCATCAAACAGGAACACATCCTGTTCCACCATAGAAATCTGGTCTAATACCCGTTCCGCAGCTACATGATTGATCGGTCTGCCCCCTATGGAAATCGTGCCGCCAGATACTTCATAGTATTTTGCAATCAGGTTCAGGATGGTAGACTTGCCGGAGCCGGAATCCCCCACAATGGCGGTCAGCTTCTGATCCGGCACAGTAAAGGAAGCCTGTTTTAACACCGGTTCCCCGGGAACATAAGAAAAGTCCACATGGTCAAATACAATCTCATGGGAGGCTGCCTGTAACGACTCCATGCTGCCGGTTTCTTCCGGTTCCTTCATCACAGCCATGATTTTATTTTTCGAGATCATCAGATTCTTATAGCTGGTGAGGTCTACAAAAATGGAATTTGCCAGCTTTGCACAGAACAAAGGCAGCATACAAATCAAAAGATAGGACACGGTATCTAAAGTTCCAGCTGCCCAGGGGCCATAGGCCGTCCAGATCACAACCGGACAGGACAGCCAGCTCAAAATACCAAATCCCGCACCAATCGGGAGAACCTTTGCTTCATACACAAAGCTGATCCTGCTAAACTCCTGCATGGCATGGATCACCGTTTTGTTTTTCAGACCGCCAACGCCATAGGCCCGGAAAGTCTGGATACCGGATACATACTCCACAATGCTGCTGACATTCTCCGCACAAATATCGTTCTTCTCTTTTCCATATTTCGCTACCTGCCGGAAGGAAAGCCATAATCCTGGAAACAAAAGCAAGTCAGCAGTCAGTAGAATCAATCCGGCAGGAAAGTAAATCGTCATCACAAAAACGATCAGCATCAGCGACAAGGCAAAATTCTTTGCAATGTCCCCAATCTTATGCGTCAGAATTTTTTCATAATTATTTACATCACTGGTAATTGTATTGATATAATCGCCAGTCTGCCCCCTCGTAAACCGGGAGATCGGGATACGTTTGAGATGGTCGCCCATAAACAGGCGGATATTTTTACTGACTCTGGCACCGCCGATCTGTGCTTTGGTATAGCCATAGCTGTATATCAAAATGCGGAACAGGAAGATGACAGCGATAACAGCTGTCAGTACTAGCACACGGTTCATATCAAACTGACCGTCCCATAAAAACCGCATGACGGAATACAGCAGCATAAACAGGCTTCCAGAGAGCAATCCTTCCAGAACAGTCCCGGCAACACCAATATAAAACTCCCGGTTCTTCTTCCATACGTTATTCGGATTCATTCTGCCCGCCTCCTTCCAGTTGATAAGTAATTCCCCTCGCTGTTTCGTAGTCCTCCCATGCTTTTTGATAGTAAGCGTTCTCTTTCCGTACTTCCTCATGGGTGCCGACATTGGTAATTGTATGGTTCTCTACCACAGCCACACGGTCGCACATTTTCAGGCGCTCAGCCTGTGTGCTACCACAATGACCGTCCTGCCTTTACAGAGGTTCTGGATGGCCTTATCAATTTCCATCTGATTTTCCGGGTCAGAAGCGCTTGTCGCTTCGTCCAGGATCAGAATGGGGGCATTTTTCAGGATTGCCCTTGCAATGGCGATCCGCTGTTTTTCTCCACCAGAGAAACGGGAGCCGAAACTGCCTACCTTTGTGTCATAACCATCTGGCAGTGACATGATGAAGTCATCAATCTGCGCCTCCCTGGCGGCAGCTCGTACTTTCTCCAGACTGGCGTCCGAGCCCATACGGATATTTTCCAGGACACTGTCACGGGTAAGAAATGTCTTTTGGAATACAATGGCAATATTCTTCAGGATGGTATCGTAGTTCAGTTCATTCACGTTGACCCCGCCGATCAGCACCTCCCCCTCCTGCACATCATAAAACCGGGAGATCAGTTCGATCACGGTACTCTTGCCCGCACCGGACTGTCCCACAAGTGCCATGCGTTCCCCATCTTTGATTGTGAGGTTGACTCCCTGCAATACATCCGTTTTTCCATCATAGGAAAACGTACATTTTTAAGTTCAATCTCATGGTTTTTCGGGAAGTCCTTTCCGCCTTCATAAACAGGAACATCCAATATTTCTTTTGTTTTGGTAATGGCACCCAGGACATTCGCAAAGTTTGTCCCCAATTCCTGCAAAGGCCGGATCTCTGTCAGATACATGGAGCCGACATAGACGAACAGCAAAAAAGCGCTGGCCGCCAGGGAGCCCTTCAGGAAGAACATTCCGCCCAGGGGAACCATTAGCAGCATCCCACATTCGATCAGAACCACAAAGGTTGCGTAAGGAGGTCCCATTCTCCGGGATGTTTCATTCCACATGGCATTCTCTTCCTGAATTGCACCTGAAAATTTCTGGAACGACTTGCTCCCCATGTTGTACGCTTTAATCAGCTTCATGCCGCTGATATATTCGATCATCACAGAATTGAGCGTTGTAATGGATCGGTTCGCCCGGTCCATCAGGTCATCTGTATTTCGGAACATAACCCCCATTACCACAACAGCCAGAATCAACGGCACCAGGGAAACCAGTGCCAATGGGATATTTACTGTCATCAAATAGATAAAAATCGCTACCGGCCCTACCATATAGCACACAAGGTCTGGAAGGTTATGAGCCAGGAACAACTCTAATTTTTCAATGTCTTCATTCAGTACTGTTTTGATATCCCCGATCCGCCTCTCATTCATCGTACCAAGAGGAACTTTTGCCAGATGCTCCGCTACCATGCAGCGCACCTTGAACAAAGCGCCGTAAGCACCTTTATGGGCAGCCACACCGGAACACCCAAATAAAACAAAACGCAGGACCACAGAAACGGCAATCATCATAATCGTCTGGACGACAAACTCGTTTGTGCAGTTATGCTGGAAAACGGCATCCATCACACGGTAAATCCCGATATACGGTACAATGATGCATAGGCCGCTTGCCATAGCTAGCAGAATTGCCAGTAGCAGCCAGATTTTCTGCTCACCGGCCCATTGAAGTAGCAATGCAATCCTGTTTTTCTTTTTCTGTTTCATCACTTCACATCTCCTTTCCCCCTGAAACAGAGAACAGTTCCCGGATCTTTGGGAGGAAATCCATCACAACAGGGATGTCATCCGGCATTTCCCCTTCATCAAAATGCAAGACACGTGAGCAGGTACGGCAGACAAATTCAAAATCATGGGTGACAATAAAAATGATTTTTCCCTGTTCGGATAACCGTTTGATCAATCCCGCCACCTGCGCCATGCTGTCAAAGTCCAGTCCGCTGGTGGGCTCGTCGAACACCAGCAAATCTTTTCCACAGATCATGCTGACTGCCACAGCCACCCGCTGCTTCTGTCCACCGGAAAGCGTGTTGGGATGGCGTTCCCGGTAGGTTGTAAGCCCCAGTTCCGCCATGGTTGTTTCTACTAAATCCTGATCCGGGTTTCGAATTCCGAAGGAACATTCTGCCTCCACACTTTCTGCAAACAATTCATAGTTCACATCCTGCATCACCATATAAGAGCGTTTCAGCCTCAACTTGTGTTCTAGCGGCTGACCATTCCAAAGGAACTCACCTTCACAGTCTTTATGAAGCCCGCACAGAGCGCGGGAAAACGTGGTTTTTCCGGCTCCATTATGACCGACAACCCCAATGACTTCTCCCCTTGCGACAGAAAGAGCAATTTGGTGTAGAATCGTCCTCTTTTTATAACGCAGCGTAATATCACGGATTGCTAATGTAGGAGGAAGAACCGTAGGATGGATGGCTGGAGGAAGAACCCTTGTCAGGTCAACTGCCCGCAGCCCCATGTGTTCCCGTTCGGTTTCCGTCAGCCGGAGAAATTCCTCTGACGTAAAAATCCTTGCTATTTCCCCATCTTCCAGATAAACAATGCGGTCTGCCAGCTCCATCAGATAATAGAGCCTGTGTTCCGCAATCAAAATGGTTTTGCCCTGGCTCTTTATCAGCCGCAGATGTTCTTTCAATTCCTGTATGGAAGCCATGTCTAGATTTGAGGATGGTTCGTCCAGCAGATAGATTTCCGGGTTCATTGCATAGACCGACGCAAACGCGATTTTCTGTTTTTCTCCGCCCGACAGTTCAAAAATATTTCGGTTTCGTAGCTTTTCAATATGCAAATCTTTTGTTGTCTGTTCTACCCGTTCCTCCAGTTCCCTTACCGGCCTGGCCTCATTTTCAATTCCAAAGGCAATCTCACTGTCCGTATCCACATTGAAAAACTGTGTCCGGGGATTTTGAAACACAGACCCCACCTTTGCAGCGATCTGATACATGGGCAGGTCACTGATTTCCTGTTCGTCCACTAGCACGCGCCCCTGAAGTTCTCCCTGGTAAAATTGTGGGATCAAGCCATTTACCAGCCTTGTGACCGTTGTTTTTCCGCACCCGCTGCGGCCACAGAACAAGACACATTCTCCGTCTGCAATTTTCAGGCTGATTCCATGCAGACTGTCATGCTCCTGTCCCTCATAAGAAAATGATACATTTTTAAACTCAATCACCCGATCACACCTCCCCGCTTACATAATTCAAAAATAAAGAAAGCAACCGCAAATAACATCGCCGTCCAATCTGCAATCCCGCATTTTATCTGGACAAGACAGGTCCGGGGATTGGGATTCTCGATCCCGCGGGTAACAGAAGCGATAGAAAGCTCGTCCGCTGCCTTGGAGGCCATCATCATCAGCGGAACATAGATACACTCTACTGTCATTCCCGGATGGGAAAGGAATCCGCCCAGGGAGGGCGATACGTCCCGCATACGCATGGCGTCCTTGATAAAATGCCAGTCCTCCTGGACGGTTGGAATATAGCGCAGCATGACCGCAAATGTGATGACAAATTTTTTCGGGGCATGGATTCGGTTCATGGCGGATAAAAATTCGCTGACCTTTGTTGTAAACAAGACTATCCCTGCCAGCATCCCGCAGGCGTAAACCTTGTGAAATAGCCCAAGGAACGCAACAAACATGGTCCGCAGCGTCCCCGTCATAGCCGCCATAATCCAGACTGTCAGTGCACAGACTAACGCATAAAAGCATACCCCTTTTACGGCATATTTCCACTTTCCACAAAGCACTCCTAATACAGCAATCAGCAGGACAAGCGCAAACTGATAGGTAAGAGAAGGCGCGAACATGGAACTCAGTACACACATCAAAATAAGAAAAAGCTTGGCCCGCGGGTCAAGCCAAAGCCCTTTCTGGACGGTGTTACCCATCATGCTGTAATACCCGCTTTTTCGAACTGCTTCTTCAACATTTTGCAGCCCACAAATGCACTGATAGAAGCTGTTACAAGGAGAGCGGCAAACATGGCGATAAAGATTCCCGCATTTGCGGTCGTCTGCATGGTATCGATATAGCTTTGCTCGGTTCCATTTCCCAACATGGTCTGCGCCCACCCCTGGGGATCAGCGAAGAAAACAAGGTACGACCCTGTTCCGCCCAGGGAGAAAAGGATATAGGACAGACTGTTGATCTTCTTGCTCTTGTACTGCTTTGTACCGGCAACAAAATCAGCTACGACAGCCATAATGAGATAGCCCAACGCAAACGCCCAGTGCATACCAGTGACAAACCAGATGATGGCCATGATAACGCCCATGATCGTGACGCTCCAGCGTTTATGTACTTTTGCGATCATCAGCAGATAAATTGGTCCGGCAAGCAAAGCACTCCCGGCAGGCATGAAAAAAGTCAGCACCGGGTTGGTAGCAAAAAAGACGCCTCCTACCATGATGAATACGAACAGAAGCGCAGTAAAAATTCCCGTTGTTACTAAGTCCTTGACAGACAATCCTGCCTTTGCATTTACTTGATTACTCATATTTTTTCCTCCTGCTTTCAAGAACGGTTGACCTACCGTCTGAAATCTGTTATATTATGATTAGATGCTACTAACCACGGTCTATATCATACTAACTTTATGGGCGGGCTGCAATACATTGCAGGCACATTCGTCTTTTCGTTGCAAAGCTCCGTCCAATCGTTGCAAAGGAGGCCGTCATTTGAACAATAACATTATTGCGGATTACTATGAGCCGCTTTTAACAGATAACCATTTTATCCCGGTAGATAGCAATAACCACTTCAATTCTGCCGGACAATGCTGGCAGTTATCGCCTGAATTTGGAGAAGGCTTTTACTGGGTCTATGCGAAGAAAGACCTGTACGACATTAAAATCCATGATTTTTATTTCCATGAGGATTTCTTCATGGAATTTCATTTGCCGGAAGCTCTGAGTATTACTCAGTATGAATCCATCTCTGGCGAAGAATTAAATCCCTACCGGCGGATGTCTGCCGAATGTATCAAAGCCTTTATTGGCGGCTATAAGCCATACAAGGCAATCATCCATAAAAAAATCCCCATCCGGTCTATTGGTATCGAAGTCATGCCTGCATACTATGAGGATTATTTGCAAAAACAATATCCGGGGGACTATATCAGCCCACTTGCAGCTTTCCGGCAGGTTGATCAGACCACAGACTTCCCGGCTATGGCAAAGCTGCTCCATGAGGTAAAGGTTTACCGTGGGGATGGGATTGCCGCAGGACTATTTTATGAAGCGAAAGTGGCCGAGGCCGTATCCCTTGTGGTGGAAGAACAGAAAAAAATTCTCTCCCGCAAGGAGAAACATCTATCCGACCAGGATATAGCACAATTGGAAAATGTGACTGCTTATCTCAATGACCACTATGCGTTTGATATCCCATTGGAGCGGCTTGCAAAAATCGCCTGTATGGGAACCACCAAGCTAAAAACATCTTTTAAGCAGTTGCAGGGCTGCACAATCACAGAGTATATTCAACAGCGCCGCATGAGCCAGGCAGAGCATTTGCTGATTGATACGGATTTCACGATAGGACAGATTGCGGAAATGATTGGCTACTCTACTTCTAGCCGGTTTGCGGAATTGTTTCGTAAGAGTACGGGACTCCTGCCCATTGAGTATCGAAAAATGTCTCATCGATAACAGTACAGATATAATTTCATTTCCATCTCATAACCATTGTATTATCTCTGTCGTTATGCACCATAATAATGAAGTCCCCTCAAATGGTATGCTCCCCGTCAAGAGGACAATAAAAAATAATAAATTTTTGTATCGTCAGCCATGCTATAGCTGGCGATATTTTATGCTGCTTTTGTATATTGCTCATGATATTTCATTGGTGTCATTACATGCAGTTTCCT